>CAJQQH010000101.1 GCA_905480405.1 uncultured Polaribacter sp.
CTTTAGCTTTAAAATTTTGAAATTATAAATGTTGACAGTAAAAATTATTTAAGATTTTACAGTAAAAAGAAACAAGTATCTACAATAGCTTTAGTACAATTAGATAATAAACGTATAGTTCTTGGTGAAACTGTTTGTACAAGTATTGCTTGTGCAACTGGTGGAGGTTGTATTTCAGATGGTTGCTATTGTACAAAATGTAGACCAGAAGGTACACCTGTTAACGCTCCTGATGGAGATTGTAAAAGGACGACCACTGGTGGGTAATTAAAAATATTAAAAGAACTCAAGTAAAAATCCTTCTCAATTAGAGAAGGATTTTATTTTTTACATTCTCATTTTTCTTTATTATATTAGCTATCATCAATTATATAAAAATGGTATTCTCAGATAAAATCTCAAAAGCCAAAAATTTCATATATAAACTTTTTGATATTGCTGTCTCAGAAGAAATTTCAATAATAGAAGAAGCTGAAGAAAAAAACCTTTTGCCAGATGTATATTTAGAAAGATTTACGTTATATGCAATTCAGGATAAAGGTTTTTTAAAAGATAGAGAAAACGAATTTAAAAGTTTAGAACTTGCTTATGAAAACTGGAAAATTGTAAATTCACCATTATTGGTGGTTAACAACCCAGGAGAAGGAGGAACCTCTTTGTTACATGCAAGTACTTATATTTATCCAGCAGCAAAGATTTTAGAGACAAATAAATCTATAGATTCTTATGAAAAATTAATTAAATTATTAACTCATTTTTTTAAAATAGAAGAAACAATTTCTACACTTAATGATTTAGGAAAACAAATTGAAACTTTTGAAGAAAATCATGTCGTAATTTTAGAGAACATAGAAAGATTATTTATTAGAAAAATAAATGGTTTTAATTTACTTGAAGATTTTTTACTGTTTTTGCATGCAACAAAAGACAAAATTTATTGGATAGTTTCCATTAACAAATACTCTTTTTATTACCTTAATAGTGTAAAATATTTTTCATCACATTTTCCATCAATTGTGCATTTAAATCCGATAAGTAATGCATTGTTAAAAGAGGAAATTATAATGAGAAATAATGGATATTCAATGGTTTTTTTAAAGCCAACAAATCTTCTTAAAAAAACTGAAAAACAATTTAAAAAAGTAACACCAACAGAAAGACAAAAAATTTTAGAAAAGATATTTTTTAAGAAACTATTTGATTTTTCTAAAGGAAACATGTCCAAAGCAATTTTATATGCCAGAGAATCTGCTTTTAAAGTTAAAGAAAAAACGGTCTATATAAAACCATTTGAAGAAAAGCAAATTGAAGGTTTGTCTTTAGCAGATTTATTTATCTTAGAAGCTATATTTCAACATAGATCTTTAACTATAGATGAGCTTAATATTGTGCTTAGAAATTCTAGTAGGCAAAGTAGATTAACGATCGAAAAACTTCTAGAAAAAAATTTAATAAGACCTACTAAAAATACAGAAAACAAATTAGATTATAGAATAAACTTAATGTATGTAGATGTTTTAAAACAGCAATTAAGAGAACGATTAAATAGAAATTTTAGATAAAATGAAAAAGATCCTAAACCTAATTTTCTATTTTTTTTGTATGATGAGTTTTGCGCAAAAACAAACTGTAAATGATGTAAAAAATAATGTAGAAAACACATTAAATACAGCCACTGAAGTTATTTCATTTACCAAAGTTTTTACCATTTTAATAGTTATTATTTTAACATGGGGATTAATAAAACTTCTAGATTGGTTTTTTAAAAATCTAGTAAAAAACTTTAATAGGCACAGGCTAAAAATACTTAGATTACAACCAGTGATCAAAATTTTAGTTTGGATTTTGGCAATCTATACATTAATTATTACCCTTTTTAATCCATCAGCAGAAGCTATTTATGCATTAATGGGTTCGTCAGCTTTAGCTTTGGGTTTTGCTTTACAAGACATTGTGAAAAACGTTTTTGGAGGATTACTAATCATTTTAGACAGACCATTTCAAATTGGAGATAGAATAAATATAAAAGGCAATTACGGAGAAGTTGTAAATATTGGTTTGAGAAATACCATAGTTAGCACTTTGGATGATAACACAGTAACCATACCTAATTCAGCCATAATTTCTGACAGTATTTCCAACGCAAATTCAGGTGCTTTAGATTGTATGGTAGTAATTAATTTGTGGTTACCAATTAATGTAGACGTTACTCAGATCAGAAAAATTGCAGAAGAAGCAGCAATCACATCAAGATATTTAAATATAGACAAACCAGTAACCATTTTATTTTTTGATCATTTTGATGATCATGCAGCTACAAAAGTTGTTGTAAAAGGATATGTTTTAGATGCACGTTATGAAAAACTATTTGAAGGAGATGTTACTGAAGCTGCAAAAAAAGCATTGATAGAAGCTGGAATTTATAAATAGTTTGACTTCAAATCCTTTATCTTTGTATTTATGAATGAAAACTTGAATCCAGAAAACACTAATTTATCAAATGAAGATTTAGATGTAGAAAAAAAATTACGTCCACTTTCTTTTGATGATTTTACGGGTCAAGATCAAGCATTAGAAAATCTAAAGATTTTTGTTGAGGCAGCAAATCAGAGAGATGAAGCTTTAGATCATACGTTGTTTCACGGACCTCCAGGATTAGGGAAAACTACTCTAGCACATATATTAGCAAATGAATTACAAGTTGGTATTAAAGTAACTTCTGGTCCTGTTTTAGATAAGCCAGGAGACTTGGCAGGTTTACTTACTAATTTAGATGAACGCGATGTTTTATTTATTGACGAAATTCATAGATTAAGCCCAATAGTTGAAGAGTATTTATATTCTGCAATGGAAGATTATAAAATTGATATTATGATTGAATCTGGCCCAAATGCTAGAACAGTTCAAATCAATTTAGAACCTTTTACTTTAATTGGTGCAACTACTCGTTCTGGATTACTAACTGCGCCAATGCGAGCACGTTTTGGTATTAGTAGTAGATTACATTATTACAAAACAGAATTACTTACAACAATTATTCAAAGAAGTTCACACATTTTAGGAGTACCTATTTCTATGGAAGCTGCGATTGAAATTGCCGGTAGAAGTAGAGGAACACCAAGAATTGCAAATGCATTGCTACGTAGGGTAAGAGATTTTGCACAAATAAAGGGAGATGGATCAATTACTATTAAAATTGCTAAATATGCTTTAAAAGCATTAAATGTTGATGCTCATGGTTTGGATGAAATGGATAATAAAATTTTAGAAACCATTATTGATAAATTTAAAGGAGGTCCTGTTGGTTTGAGTACAATTGCTACAGCAGTTTCCGAAAATACAGAGACGATTGAAGAAGTTTATGAACCGTTTTTAATTCAACAAGGTTTTATAATGAGAACTCCAAGAGGAAGGGAAGTTACAGAATTAGCATATACACATTTGGGAAAAACAAAAGGAAGAAATCAAGGAGAATTATTTTAGCATTCTTGTAAAAAATTATTGTCTTATTTGCTAAAAGCTATGAAGATTAATATTAAAAAAATTATACCAATTTTAGAATGGTTGCCTAACTATAATACAGCTCTTTTTAAGGGTGATTTAGTTGCTGGTTTAACTGTTGGTATTATTTTAATTCCACAAGGTATTGCTTATGCGCTTATTGCAGGTTTACCGCCTATTTATGGTTTGTATTGTGCTTTAGTACCACAAATTATGTACGCAATATTTGGATCTTCTAGACAGGTAGCAATTGGCCCTGTAGCTATGGATTCTCTAATTGTTGCAACAGGTGTTTCTACGTTGGCTTTAGCAGGTTCAGAAAGCTATATTTCTATTGCCATTTTACTAGCTTTAATGGTTGGTGGTATACAGTTTATAATGGGAGTTTTTAGTTTGGGTTTTATAGTAAATTTTTTATCAAAACCAGTAATAACAGGCTTCACATCAGCGGTAGCGTTAATTATAGGATTTAATCAATTTAGAAATTTATTTGGTGTAGATTTTATTCAAAGTGATCAAATTCAATATGTTTTAGAAGATATTTGGTTGCAAATTTCCATTTTTAACAAACACACTACAATCATCGGTTTTATATCGGTGGTTATCATTATAGTTTTCAGAAAAATCAATAAAAAAATACCCAATGCTTTAATTGTTGTTGTACTTGGTATTGTAATCATGAAATATTTTGGAAAGAGTTTTAATGATGTTGCTATTGTAAAAGATGTACCATCAGGATTGCCCGTTTTTGGAATACCAGACTTTGATTTAGATCAAATTAAAGAATTGTTACCAATTGCATTAACTTTAGTGATGGTTGGTTATTTAGAAACTATTTCTATTGGTAAATCTTTAGAAGCAAAGCAAGACGAATATAGAATAAGACCCAATCAAGAATTAATTGCGTTAGGGTTAAGTAATATGGTAGGTTCTTTTTTTAAAGCTTACCCAACAACATCTAGTTTTTCTAGGTCTGCTATTAATCAAGAAAGTGGAGCAAGAACTGGAATGGCAGCTCTAATTTCTGTTGTAATGGTGGTAATTACATTATTATTTTTAACACCTTTATTTTATCACTTACCAAAAACAGTTTTAGCAGCAATTATAATTGTAGCCGTTTTCGGATTGGTTAATTTTAAAGAAGCAGCTTTTTTATGGAGAGCGAATAATCTTGATTTCTGGTTGATGTTATCTACTTTTATTGCAACGTTATCATTGGGAATTGAATACGGAATTATGGTTGGTGTTGGTTTATCACTTATTGTTTTAATTTTTAGAACATCTAGACCTTATGTTACAGAATTAGGAAAAGTACCAAACTCTAATTTTTATAGAAATAAAAATCGATTTGAAGAAGTAATTATTGATGAGGATATTTTAGTTTTTAGGTTTGATGCACAAATTTTCTATGCAAATTCTAGTTATTTTAGAGATAACTTAGACGAAATGGCAGCGAATAAAGGAAAGGCATTAAAATTGATAGTATTAGATGCAGAGAGCATTAATAGAGTAGATAGTACAGGTGTAGAAATGTTAAAAGAACGCATTAAGTACTATAAGAAAAAAGGAGTTGTGTTTTATTTTGCAGGTGTAAAAGGGCCTGTAAGAGACGATTTTTTTAGAAGTGGTATTTTAGAAATTATAGATATCAATCACTTTTTTATGAAATCGAATCAAGCAGTAAAATTTTATAAAACTGGCGATAGAAAACATCAAGAAAAGTATGCAAAATATATACACCAAGCATACAAGTAATTAGGAATCTAACTGATAAATATCATTTTATACAGATATAACTAAATGTAATTTTAGCAGTTATAAACGAAGTATTTTAGAATATGATTATAGAACAAATTTACACAGGTTGTTTAGCACAAGGAGCCTATTATATAGAGAGTAACGGAGAAGTAGCAATTATAGATCCATTAAGAGAAGTACAAGATTATATAGATAAAGCAGCAAAGAATAATGCTAAAGTTAAATATATTTTCGAAACTCATTTTCATGCAGATTTTGTAAGCGGTCATGTTACCCTAGCAGAAAAAACGGATGCTAAAATTGTGTTTGGCCCATCTGCAAAAACAAATTTCGATGCAATTATTGCGGAAGATAACCAAGTTTTTAAAGTAGGAGATATTACAATAAATGTTTTGCATACACCAGGACATACTATGGAAAGTAGTTGTTATTTATTAAAAGATAAAGAAGGAAATGATTATGCACTTTTTAGTGGTGATACGTTGTTTTTAGGAGATGTTGGTAGACCAGATCTTGCACAAAAAGGAGCCATTACAGAAAAAGATTTAGCAGGTTTTTTGTTTGATAGTTTACGTAATAAAGTAATGCCTTTAGCAGATGATGTTATTGTATATCCTGCACACGGAGCTGGTTCTGCTTGTGGTAAAAATCTAAGTAAAGAAACTGTTGGTACAATTGGTAATCAGAAAAAAACCAATTATGCGTTAAGAGCAGACATGACCAAAGAGGAATTTATTAAAGAAGTTACAGACGGCTTATTGCCACCACCTGCTTACTTTCCTTTAAACGTAAAGTTGAATAGAGAAGGTTATAAGTCATTAGATGAGATTGTTGTAGGTTCTAAAAAACCTCTTACGGTTGCAGAATTTGAATTAATTGCAAATGAAACGGATGCTATTGTTTTAGATGTTCGTCATCAGTTTGAATTTATAAAAGGATTTATTCCTCAATCTATTTTTATAGGTTTAGGAGGTACATTTGCACCTTGGGTTGGAGCTTTAATTAAAGACATTACACAACCAATATTACTTATTACTCCCGTTGGAGAAGAAGAAACAACAATAACACGTTTGTCTAGAGTTGGTTTTGATAATGTATTAGGCTATTTAGATGGTAGTTTTGAGACTTGGAAGAAAGCAGGTAAAGAAATTGATACTTTAACTTCTGTTTCTGCAGATGTATTAGAAGAAAAAATAAATGAAAAGGCCATGGTTTTTGATGTAAGAAAACCTGGTGAATACGAAAGTGAGCATATAGAAAATGTACCAAGTACACCTTTAGATTTTTTAAATAACCATATTTCTGAGTTTCCAAAGAAAGGAGATTTTTATGTGCATTGTGCTGGTGGTTATCGTTCTGTAATTGCAGCTTCAATTTTAAAAGCACGTGGTTTTCATAATGTAATTGATGTTGCTGGTGGTTATGCTGCTATTAGAAATACAGGAATTAAAAGAACTGATGTAGCCGTATGCCCATCAACATTAAAATAAACGAAATGAAAAATATTTTCTCTTTTCTATTGATGAGTTTCTTTTTTATCAATTGTAATTCTCAAGAAGGGATTAATACGATTTCTACATCAGAATTAAAAGAGATATTAAAAAAAGGAGGTGTTCAATTAATAGACGTTAGAACACCTAAAGAAGTAAAAGCAGGTTTTATAGAAACAGCAAAGTTTGCTAACTATTTTGATACTAACTTTTACACAAAAGTTTCTAAGCAATTAGATAAAACAAAGCCTGTTTATTTATACTGTAGAAGCGGAAATAGAAGTGGTAAATCAGCAAAAATATTACAAGAAAAAGGTTATGAAGTCTATAATGTTATAGGCGGATATAATAAATGGAAGCAAGAAAAATAAAAAAATTATGACAACAGATATTCAAATAGAAAATTTAAAGTGTGGTGGTTGTGCAGCAACTATTAAAAAGGGATTATTAAGTTTAGATGCTATTGAAGAAGTAACTGTAGATGTAGAAAAATCAATAGTTTCTATAACTTCGGATAACGATAATTTAGAAATTGTAAAAGATAAATTATCTAAATTAGGTTACCCAGAAGTTGGTGATAAAAATACCATTGTACACAAAGCAAAATCTTTTGTTAGTTGTGCCGTTGGTAGAATAGATTCATAAAAAAAAGCGAGTTTAATGCTCGCTTTTTTTATGAATTTTTAGATTTTTATCAAGGTAATATAGAATGTGGTCTCATCATTTTAAAGAGAATTATTTAATATTGATGATTGTTAGTCTTTTAGAACTAAAAAATCAATAGAAAGAACACTTAGTTTTAACCAAAAAAATCTCAAGCTTTCACTTGAGATTTTTATCACTTTATAAAAAGTTTCTTCTAAAATTTTAAAGTAACACCCACTAAAAAATTTCTTGTTGCCTGTGGGTAAAAACCTGCACCGTCTACGGTTGTTGCAGTTCCTGGGTTAGACCAAGTATCATCATAAGTATAATAATAACCTCTGTCTACATATTCTTTATTAAAGATGTTGTTTACCAAAGCTGTAAATACAATAGATTTAAAAATCTTATCTGTTTCTAATTCGTAAACGAAGTTTACATCGCTAGTAAAAAAACCATCTAACACGTCTAAGTCAGATACTTTACTATTAATATTACTCATATATTGTTTGCCAACATATTTAGACAAAAAAGCAATTTGTAAATTATCTAAAGGCTTATAAACAAAAGAATTTCCGAAAACAATATCTGGTGAAAAAGTAATTGGTGTATTTCCTAAGTTTTGTAAAACACCATCTACGTTTGCATTAAAATCTTTATTCATATTTCTACTTAAAGAAATATTAGGTAAAATAGAAAATTGCTCAGAAAGTGTAATATCTGCATCAATTTCTAATCCAAATCTATAACTTTTTCCACTAGATTCACGTAAAGGCTCTCCTGTATTTTGATCTATTGCACCCGTTAATACTAACTGATTTTGATAGTTCATATAATACAAGTTTGTATTTATTTTTACATTGTTATTAGCAAGTCTCCAACCTAATTCGAAATCGTCTAAACTTTCGTGTTGCGAAATTCCGCCTTCAAAATCATTTCTGTTAGGCTCTTTGTTTGCTCTTGCATACGACGTGTAAAAACTGTTGTTGTCATCTAACTTATAAGTTAAACCTAATTTAGGATTAAAGAAACTAAAGTCTTTATCTACATTTATTGGGTCTCTGTCAGAAGTTAATCCGTTCGTAGTGTAGTTTACAAATCTACCTTGTAAGTCTATAAAAGCTTTAAAATTATCAGAAAGCGTAAAAGTAGCTTTAGAAAAAACACTAAAATCAGATTTTTTAGAATTACTCTCATAATAACGGTCTCTAATATTTGTGTTAGCAGCTAAATCGCTTCCCCAAATAATTTCTCCGTAATGACTGTTTTTGTAGTAGTTTGATGAAAAACCAGAAATAACTTCTATTTTTTCATTTTTATAATTTGCATTAAAGTTTAAAACATAAAAATGATTGTCTAACCATCTATCTACAATTACATCGCTACCATCTACGATTAAATTATCGTAATCTGCGGCATCTCTACCAGCTTTGTATTGTTCGTAATAACCTAAACCTCTGGTATAGTTTAAACCAACATTAGTAGACCAATTTTCGTTTAATTTTTCGTTCCAATGTAGTTGATAATGATCTTGATTATAGTTGTCAGTTTCATTGTCATACGTATATGGGTTGTGTCTTCTATCGGTAGCTAATTGAGTAGCATCTATACCTTCCCAAGATTGGTACGTATATTCTTTACCACCAAAAACAATAGCTTTAATTAAGGTGTTTTCATCTGTATAACTTCCTTGTAAAAAGTACGATTTTAAATCAGAAAAAGCTCTGTCTACATAACCATCAGAATAAATTTTAGAAACACGACCTGCCAATTCAAAATGATCGTTTACTTTACCTGTTGTAAATTTTACAGTATGCTTTCTTGTGTTATAAGAACCAAAAGAGTTAGATATTTCTCCACCAGCATCTTCAGAAATAGCATCCGTTAAAATATTTAAACTTGCACCAAAAGCACCAGAACCGTTGGTAGATGTACCAACACCACGTTGTAATTGTAAACTTTGAGTAGAAGAAGCAAAATCTCCCATATTTACCCAAAAACTACCCTGACTTTCAGAATCGTTAAAAGGAATTCCGTTTAAAGTAACATTTACTCTAGAAGCATCAGAACCACGAACACGAATGTACGTATAACCAATACCTGCACCAGCATCAGAAGATGAGATTACGTTTGGTAAATAGTTCATTAAAATAGGAATGTCTTGCCCTAAATTACGTTTTGCAATTTCTTTTTTAGTAAGATTAGAATGCGTTACAGGCGCATCTGCTTTTACTCTAACTGCAGCAACTAAAACTTCGTCTAAAAGCGTAGCATTTGGGAATAATGTAAACTCTATTTCTTTGTTTTTAGTTAGATAAATTTCTTTAGAAACTGTTTTGTATCCTAAAAAAGAAACCTGAATTGTATAATTTCCTTTACTAAGATTTACAGAGAACAAACCATCAAAATTTGTAGAAGTTCCTGTATTGTTTTCTTTTACCAAAATAGTTGCTCCTGGTAAAGATTCGTTGTTTTCATCTACTACTTTTCCTTTAAGTGTAAATGATTGGGCGTTTACAAGTATACTTGCAAACAAGAATAAAAAAATGGTAATTTTTTTCATTTTAAAATAATTTAAAACGAATAAAAAGAGGTAATTATTCTTGTAATTAATATTGAATAATTAATAATTTCGTTATAGTTCGTTTACGAAGTAATCTCTATTTCGAGATTACATAAGTATCCTAGCTATAACTTTCAAAAATCCCTAAACAGCATTATCTGTTCTAGGTTCATTGGGTATGATCTCAGCTTTTTAAAGCACCCCTTTATGAGAACGGCGCAAAAGTAATTTGGATTTTTTTAATAGGAAACAAAAAAGTGATTTTATTTTTAGAAGCTATTTCACGCTTTCACTACTCGCTTTTTTTATGTTTAATCTAAATTTGGTTTTTTTCTTAAGACCTTTTTTAAAGAAACTCTTTTTTTACTTTCTGCTTTTCTTTTTACAGAATTTTTACTTGGTTTTGTTGGTCTTCTCTTTTTAGGGCGAATTAAATTCATTTTTAATAAAACTAAAAAACGTTTGATAGCTAAATCTTTATTTCTGTGTTGAGACCTTGTTTCTTCGCAAAAAAGAATTAAAATATTCTCTTTTGTTAGTTTATGTGAAAGTTTAGTTTTTAAAATCTCTTTCTCATTATCAGACAAAGAATTAGAGTTTTCTAGATCGAAAGTTAATTCTATTTTAGAAGAAGTTTTATTTACATGTTGTCCTCCAGCACCAGAACTTCTAATCGCTTTAAAGTTTAATTCTTTTAAAATAGTTTCAATATTCATATTGGATTATTTCTACCTAACGTTTCGCATACTGTCGCAACGAGTAATTTTGTTTTTCGCAATATTGTATCGAGATGTTTTCTTAATAATCATAAGAATTACCAAAATCGTTATTCTGATGCATAAAATGCATGTCTATATCTTGTAAAGAATCTGAAAAAGAATGTAGATTTTCTTTATCAGATATAATTTTATTAATTGCGTCTGTTGCTTTTTTTAATCGTGTTTCTCTATCTCCTTTTAATAAAATATAAGGTCTGTTGTGCTTTTTTAAAGCATTTTCAAAGGCATTAAACATTTCTAAACGCAACTCTGGTCTATCTCTTAAATCATCTTCTTCCCAAGGTGTATCTATATAAGTTAATAGATATAAATCATATTGGTTTTCGTTAGCCGCTTTGTTTAATTTTTCATCAACAAAACCGCCATAAAACTCTTCTGAATATACTTTAGTCTCTAACAAATCGGTATCACAAATAAGTACTTTATCTGCCTTTTTTGCTAAAGTATTTTCTAATTTCATTTGCCCAATTGCAATAGGAATCAGATCACTAGCTTCGCAGGTTTTACGTTCGTTATTCCATTTTTTTTGAAGATACTTTCGTGCGTATTCAGGTGCCCAAACAGTATTGTAATAACGCGCTAATTGTTTAGAAAGAGTTGTTTTTCCTGTAGATTCAGGACCAAATAAAACAACTTTTACGATGTTAATGGGTTTTTGTCTAAGCTTTTTTTCCATGCTAAATAACCAAATATGGCAATAAATGTAAATCCTAAGTATTGTAAACTAGTAAATGTAAATCCTTTGTAAAAATATAAAGGTACAGAAATGATGTTACCTGCAATCCAAAAGATCCAGTTTTCTATTTTTCGTTTTGCCATTAACCACATGCCAACAAAGAAAATTGCTGTTGTAATGGTATCTGCATAAGCAACCCAAGAAGTCCATTTATCAAAGAATTTATATACTACAAAAACAAAAATAAGTGTTGCAAAAAAGATATAAATAGATGTTTTATGTTCTTTTTTTGTAGTTCTAGAAATTTGAGTAACATTTGTTTCGTTAACTTTACGAGTCCAAATATACCAACCATAAACACTCATTATAAAGTAATAACCGTTAATCATCATATCTCCTAAAAGTTCCCATTTAAAAAGTAGATATACAAAAATAGAAGTACTAATCATTCCTGTAGGAAAAACCCAAATCTTATTTTGTTTAGAATACCAAACAGATAAGAATCCAAAAATTACAGCAACAATTTCTAAAGTTGTTTCTGTAGTAGAGTAAGTTTTATATTGACCAAAAAGGAAATCGAAAATTTCTGACATTATAGGTTTTTTAAAGTTGTAAATTTAATGCTTTCTATTTGTAAGAAAAGAGAAAAAATAATATTAAAGATATTTTTTCCTAAAAGAAATTGGTGTATTACCAGTTTTTAATTTAAAAAAACGAGAGAAGTAGCCGTAATCAGAAAAGTTAAGTATCTCTGAAATGGAGGCTAAGTTGTTTTCGGAATGAATAATTAATCTTTTAGATTCTAAAATAATCCTTTCAGCAATAAGTTCGTTTGTTGTTTTGTTTATGGTTTTTTGTACAACTCGATTTAAATGTTTTGTTGTTATATTTAATTTACTGGCATAAAATTTTGGTAGTTTTTCTGTATAAAAATTATCATTAATTAGCTTTTCTAAGTTTTCTAAAATAATAGAATAACTGTGAGAAACTAGTTTTTCTGTATTCATATTTGCTGTATAAGCTCTAGTTAATTCAATATAAATACTATTTATTAGGTTTATTATTTTTAATTCTTTTAAAAGGTTATTTTGATGAAACTCGTTATAGATTTCTTCAAATTTAGAAGTTAATTTGCTTGTTTTTGCAAATTCTAATTCTAATAAAGGCGGATTTTGATTCGAGTAATAAAAAGGAAATGAGTTAAGAGTATGATCTAAAAACTTTAGCTCATAAAATTCTTGCGAATGGAAAAAAATATATCCTTCTGGTTTAGAGCTAAAACTCCAAGAATGCGTTTGTCCTGGTTTTAAAAAGAAAACTTTTCCTGGTTGTACAGCGTACGAATTAAAATCAATTTCATGACTTCCTAATCCTTCAGTAAAAATTACGCATAAGTAAAAGTTATGGCTGTGAGGTTTAACTATTAACTTGCTATTTAATTCTACATGATTCGAAAAAGTATTGATATAGAAATCATTTAAAGATTCAGATTCTTGAAATTGACTAATTTTTAAAACAGGTATTTTCATATTAATGTCTTAAAAGTACAAAAAATGGCGAGTAAACTATATATTAAAATTAGTTTTAACATCTTAATTTTGCTGCACTATTAAATTAAGTAATATGTCTAGTGTACTACAAGTATTAAAATGTAAATGTCCTAATTGTAAAAAGGGTGCTATTTTTAGTAATTTAGGAAACCTTCTTTTATTTAGAGCGCCAAAAATGAATAGTACGTGCAACACATGTGATTTTAAATTTGAAAAAGAACCAGGTTTCTTTTTTGGTGCTATGTTTGTAAGTTATGCTCTTGTAGTTGCAGAAATGGTTGCAAGTGTTGTTGTATTACGTTTTTTAGTTGGTCTTTCTTTTATAAATGTAATAGCTGCAGTACTTATATTGGTGCTTTTATTAAGTACTTTTAATTTTAGAATTTCTCGTTCTATTTGGATTTATATGTTCTATAAAAATAGGTAGCAATTTTTATAAACAAGATAAAAATTGCTTTAGTATGCAAATACACATGTAAAACCTTCAAACTCTAAGAACTGAATATTGTATGAAGATTCTTCACCATTATAACGTATTTCACCAGAAGTTTTTTCATCAGAAAAATTAAAATCTTCAACATATATATTTTCTAAAAAGCGTATTTTTTTCTTTCCATATATTTTATATAAACTCTCTTTTGCGCCCCAAACAATGGTTAGTTTACTAATTAAAGCATCGTGATTTGCAATGGTTTTGTATTCTTCTACAGGTGTAAATTTATGTGCTATTTTTAAAATTTTATCACGCTGTTTTTCAATATCAATACCTACATGTAAAGTATCAGAAATTATTAAACCAGAAAAAGTAAAGGAATGTGTAATAGAAATGTGTTTTCCATCCTTTAAATGAGGTTTTCCAAATTCATCATAAATTAAATCTGCATCAGAATAACCAACTTCTTTTAATAAATGGCGTACACTTAAAAAGCCTCTTTGGTGTAAATCAGATTTCATACCGTCTAAACGATTCTTACTTTTATCAGAAAGAATAATATCAATATTTAATTCGTTAAAAGATTCTTCAATCTTCCAAATCAGTACTTTAGTGTTTTTACCAACCGTTAAACTTTTGTAAAGAGGCATACTTTTTTAAAATGGATGTCGTAACTTTGCAGCTCGAAAAAATTAGAATATAAATATACATAATATGAGCACAACAACAGCTTACGTACCATTTAAAGTTAAAGATATTTCTTTGGCTGATTGGGGAAGAAAAGAAATTGAATTGGCAGAAGCAGAAATGCCAGGGTTAATGTCTTTAAGAGAAGAATATAAAGATAGCCAACCATTAGCAGGATCTAGAATTGCAGGATGTTTACACATGACAATTCAAACTGCTGTTTTAATTGAAACTTTACAAGCTTTAGGTGCAGAAGTAACTTGGAGTTCTTGTAATATTTTTTCTACACAAGATCAGGCAGCAGCAGCAATTGCTGCAACAGGAACAGCTGTTTATGCGTGGAAAGGATTAAGTGAAGAAGAATTTGATTGGTGTATAGAACAAACTTTATTCTTTGGTGAAGATAAAAAACCATTAAATTTAATTTTAGATGATGGTGGAGATTTAACAAACATGGTTTTAGATCGTTATCCAGAATTAGCTGCAGGAATCAATGGTTTATCAGAAGAAACTACAACAGGAGTTCATAGATTGTATGACAGAGTAAAGGCAGGAACTTTACCAATGCCAGCAATTAACGTAAACGATTCTGTTACTAAATCTAAATTTGATAATAAATACGGTTGTAAAGAATCTGCAGTAGATGCAATTCGTAGAGCAACAGATATAATGTTAGCAGGTAAACGTGTAACTGTTTGTGGTTATGGTGATGTTGGTAAAGGAACAGCAGCTTCTTTTAAAGGAGCAGGTTCTATTGTTACTGTTACAGAAATCGATCCTATTTGTGCTTTACAAGCTGCAATGGATGGTTTCGAAGTAAAGAAATTAGAAACTGTTGTTGCAAATTCTGATATCATTATTACAACTACAGGAAACAAAGATATTATTCAAGGTCGTCATTTCGAAGCAATGAAAGACAAAGTAATCGTTTGTAATATTGGACATTTCGATAATGAAATTGACATGGCTTGGTTAAACGAAAATCATGGAAACACAAAAGATACTATTAAACCACAAGTTGATAAATACAATATTGCCGGTAATGATATTATCATTCTTGCAGAAGGTCGTTTAGTAAACTTAGGTTGTGCAACAGGTCATCCAAGTTTTGTAATGTCTAACTCATTTACAAACCAGACTTTAGCGCAAATCGAACTTTGGAATAACAAAGAAGCGTATGGTAATGACGTATATATGTTACCAAAACATTTAGATGAAAAAGTAGCATTTTTACACTTAGCAAAAATTGGTGTTGAGTTAACTGAATTAAGAGAAGATCAAGCTTCTTATATTGGTGTAACTGTAGATGGTCCTTATAAACCAGAACATTATAGATACTAAAAACTATCTGTCATTGCGATGAAGTAATGACGAAGCAATCATATTTTTTTGATTACAAAGTATGTAAAACCTTTCCATTTATTTGGAAAGGTTTTTTTATTTGAGCGTTTTAACAGGCTTTCGCTACTCGCTTTTTTGTTGAAAAAACAAAAAGAGCTCAAACAAACCGCTCAATCCTTAACGCAGATTTCATCATTTTTACAGAGAATTGTAACATCGAGTAAATTTGATTTTTATCAAATTTGTATCTAGATGTTTTATAAAGATTACTTTTTAGTATTTTGCAGTTAAGTTAATCATCAAAAATGCAACCAACCAAAAAAATAGGCTTATTCCTTGGGCCACTTTTATTTTTCATCATTCAGTTTTTACCAATAACATTAGTATCAGAAAAAGGAGATGCAGTAATTGCAGTTGCTATTTGGATGGTTATTTGGTGGATTACAGAAACTGTAAATATTGCAGTAACAGCCTTATTACCATTAATACTTTTTCCGTTACTAAAAGTAATGCCAATTGCAGATGTTGGTGCAAATTATGGAAGTCCGATTATATTTTTATTCTTTGGTGGTTTTGTGTTGGCTTTGGCTTTAGAAAAAGTCAATTTGCATAAAAGAATCGCTTTAAATATTGTGAAACTTACAGGAACAACGCCAGAAAAAGTAGTGCTAGGCTTTATGTTAGCTACTGCTTTTATGAGTATGTGGATTAGTAATACAGCTTCTACAGTTGTAATGTTACCAATTGCCATTTCAGTAATAAAATTGTTAATAGATGACAAAGACGGATTTACAAAAGCAGATAAAAACTTTGCATTAAGTATTATGTTAGGAATCGCTTTTGCTGCAAATGCTGGCGGAATTGCAACTGTTATTGGAACACCTCCAAATTCGGTTCTAATAGGTCTTTTAGAAAATCAATATAACATACAAATCTCATTTTTAACATGGATGAGTTTTGGTTTACCTTTTTCAATATTAATGATTATTGCTGTGTATTTTGTTTTGGTAAAATGGATGTTTCCATGTAAAGATATTTTGTTTACATCATCTGCAACTGTAATTGATGATGAATTAAAAAAACTAGGAAAAATATCTAAAGAAGAAAAAAGAGTATTAGTCATTTTTGCGATTACTGTTTCACTTTGGATAACAAGAACTATCATAAATAAATTTTTTCCAGGGATAAAACTTTCAGATACAGTTATTAGTTTAATTGGTGCAGTTTCTTTATTTGCAATTCCTATGAATTTCAAAAAAGGAAATTTTATATTAGAATGGAAAGACACAGAAAAATTGGCTTGGGGAATTTTAATCCTTTTTGGTGGAGGTTTAGCACTTGCAAAAGGGATGGCTTCTAGTGGATTAGTTGCTTTAATTACAGATACAATTGCTGCAGGGAATTTTAATATTTTATTTACAGTTTCTTTATTAATTGTATTAATGTTATTTATGACAGAATTGATGAGCAATGTTGCTTTGGTTGCAGTTTTAGCACCTGTGGTTGCAGGTATTGCTATAGGTTTAAATATTCCTCTTCTAAATTTATTAATACCGGTTACAATGGCAAGCAGTTGTGCGTTTATGTTACCAATGGCAACACCACCAAATGCCATTGTTTTTGCAAGTGGTTACGTAAAAGTGAAAGAAATGGTTAAAGCTGGTGTTGTTTTAAATGTAATTGCTGTAGTTTTATTAATCTTGTATTATCAGTTTATAATTCCTTTATTTTTTTAAAATTAAAAATGATTTACTAAATTATATTTAGAATTATAATTTAGTATATTTAAAATTCTATATTTCTTATATAATAAAATTCATGGTTCAACTTTCTACATTAGATATTATTCTTATTGCGTCATTTTTTTTAATCACTTTATTTATTGGAATTTATGTTTCAAAAAAATCAGGTAAAAACTCTACTGAATACTTTTTATCTGGGAGAACAATGCCTTGGTGGTTATTAGGTGTTTCTATGGTTGCAACTACTTTTTCTACAGACACACCAAACTTTGTAACAGACATTGTTAGAAAAGATGGAGTTTCGGCAAATTGGATGTGGTGGTCCTTTTTAATCACAGGTTTACTTACTGTTTTTGTGTATGCCAAACTATGGAGAAAATCGAACGTAAAAACAGATATTGAATTTTATCAATTACGTTATGGAGGCAAACCTGCAAAATTTTTAAGAGGCTTTAGAGCGTTGTATTTAGGATTTCTTTTTAATGTTTTTGCAATGGCAGGTGTAACCTTGGCTGCAATTAAAATAGGAAGTATTATGCTAGGTTTACAACCTTGGGAAACCATTGTTTATGCAGGAACGGTTACTGTTATTTTTAGTGCTTTAGGCGGATTTAAAGGTGTTGTTTATACCGATTTTATATTATTCTTTACAGCAATGGCTGGTGCTATTGGTGCTGCCTATTACTTGATAAACTTACCAGAAATAGGTGGAATTGAAGCGTTAATAAATCATGAGAATGTTGTCGATAAACTTTCTATTCTTCCAGATTTTAATAATACAGAAGCCATAATTACTTTGTTAATTATTCCTTTAGCTGTTCAGTGGTGGAGTTCTTGGTATCCTGGAGCAGAACCTGGTGGTGGAGGTTATATTGCACAGAGAATGTTAGCTGCTAAAGACGAAAACCACGCAATTGGAGCCACTTTTTTCTTCAATATTATGCATTATGCTTTAAGACCTTGGCCATGGATTTTAGTGGCGTTAGCATCACTAGTTATATTTCCAGATATTGCTAGTATTCAAGAAGCATTTCCTAATGTTGCTCAAGATAAATTAGGACACGATTTAGCCTATTCTGCCATGTTAACAAAATTACCAAGTGGATTGTTAGGATTGGTTTTAGCTTCGTTAATTGCTGCATATATGTCTACTATCTCTACACACCTAAACTGGGGTTCATCCTATATTGTTAATGATTTTTATAAACAACATGTAAATAAAGAAGCTTCAGAAAAAGAATTAGTTACTGTAGGAAAAGTTTCAACAGTTATTTTGATGATTTTTAGTGCTTTATTTGCGCTGTATTTACAAAATGCAAAACAACTTTTTGACATTATAATTATGTTCGGTGCAGGAACTGGATTAATATTTATTTTAAGATGGTTTTGGTGGAGGATTAATTCTTGGAGTGAAATTTCTGCAATGATTGTTTCTGGAGTTATTTCTCTTATTTTCTCATCAGAAAAAATAAGTCTTTTATTTTTTAGTGATGAAGGATTTATGCCAAGTTGGGCAAAATTACCAACAGTAGTTTTAATTACAACAATTATTTGGCTAATAACAACTTTTATAACCAAACCAGAAGAAGAAGAAGTTCTAGAAAATTTTTATAAAAAAACTCAACCTGGTGGTCCTGGTTGGAAATCTGTAATTTTAAAAGCTAAAAATAAAAACATTGAACTAGAAGAAAATAATGAAGCTTGGAGTGTGCCTTCTGGTATTTTAGCAATGTTGCTAGGTTGTGTATTAATTTACAGCTGTATGTTTGCAACCGGATATTGGATTTATGGAGAAACTTCTTTAGCGATATATACTTCAATTTCCGCAGTTATTTCCGGCTATTTATTGATTAAAACTTGGAGTAAAATTAAAACAACAGTTTTATAAAAAATTACCCCAACCAGCCATCTCTATCCAAACTTCTATATTGTATAGCTTCAGCAATATGATCTGGAGTAATATCTTGAGTGTTTGCTAAATCTGCAATAGTTCTAGAAACTTTTAAAATCCTGTCATAAGCTCTTGCAGAAAGGTTTAGTTTTTCCATAGCAGTTTTTAAAAGCGATAAACTTTCAGGTGATAATTTACAAAATTCACG
>CAJQQH010000102.1 GCA_905480405.1 uncultured Polaribacter sp.
TATTACACAAAGTACAAGCAATTATAACTTAGTAAGTAATCCTTTTACTGCATATCTAAATTTAGGAGACTTTTTTCAAGATAATGCTACATCTAATTTATTAGGTCAAAATTCAATTTGGGTTTGGAATGCTACTAATGCTACTTATGATGTAAAAACCTCTGGAAATGATGGTGATTATGAAATTGCCCATGGTCAAGCATTTTTTGTAGAAGCAGGAACCGCTGCGAATACAGATGATAATTTAACTTTTGATATCAATGATGTTTCTCACCAAGGAACAGATACTTTTCAAAAATCTACAGGTACAAAATCTTCAATTAGTATTTCTATTACTGATGAAAATAGTAATACTAGAATGGCTAAAATCTATTTTAATGAAGAAGCAACTAAAGGTTTTGATAATGGTTATGATGGAGAATTATTTGGAGGAGCTTCGCATTCTTTCGCATTATTTTCAGAGTTATTAGATGATAATGGTAAAAATTATCAAGTACAATCTTTACCAACATCGTTAAAAAAATCTGCTATTATTCCTTTAGGCTTAAACGTAGATGCTAATAAAAGCATCACTATAAATACAGAATTCGATAATTTTCTATCAGATAGTTATGCGTATTTAGAAGATAGAAATAAAGGTTCTTTTACATTATTAAATGATAATACTTCTTTTAGCTTTACTACGGAAGAAGTTTTAAATGGAAAAGGACGTTTTTATCTTCATACTTCAGGACAAGTATTAAGCACAGAAACTCAAATTTCAGAAAATGTAGCTATTTATAAAACTAATAATTCTACCTTAAAAATAAAGGGTTTGTCTAAAATAAAAGCAAATATTAAACTATTTAATACTCTAGGTAAACAATTAATGAATGTTTATTTTGATTCAAATGGTAGTGCTAACGATAATATTTCTTTACCAAAATTAGCAACAGGAATTTATATAGTTCAGTTAAAAACTGCCTCAGGAATACTGAACAAGAAAATAATTTTAGAATAAATTTATTATAATTTAAATATGAGAGTTTATAAGTATTATTTTATTATTTTGATATTTGTAAATTCAGGTATTTCATATGCCCAATCTTCAAATTCATGGATTACTTTAAACCCCAATGCAGGTAGTGTAGATCAAATTAATGAAGATATTACAATTAACAATGGGGTTGTCATTAAGGATGTTTCTTCGGGAAATATAAGTGTATCACAAGCTACTATAAATGATGATTTAATGTATTCAATTACATATTCAGATAGTGATTTTGATAAGAATGGCACAGAAAATCAAGTATCTTTTGACTTAAGAATAAAAGGTTATAGAGAAGCAACATACAATTATAGTACAGAAACAAATGCTTCTTCTGTAACAGATTATGGATTACAATCTGATGTAACAATTATAAACAATACTTGGGGAGTTTTTGGTGATTTTGATATTGATGCTGGTGAATCATTAGTTTATGAAATAGAAAATTTTACAATTAATGGAGTCAGCTCTGATTTTAGTAGTAATATCCGTTTCTCAGTTTTTAATTTAATTGAAACAGATGGTGGTAGAGATCATACCATGGTTTTTGGTTTTGGTAATGATTTAGAATCATTTGAAATAGATGTTGATAAAAGTGTTTCTCCATTAGGTATAAATACTGTTTTTTCTTTAACAGGAGCTGGAAGTCTTACTACAACTTCTCGAGAAATTGCAATTTCATCCTTAAAAATTAAGATTGAAATAAATGGACCAGATACTACTTTTTGGGATGTAACAGATTATGCTACTTTTGAAAAAGGACCTACTTTATATCATAATTATCCTACACAAACAGAAAAGAAAACAACATTACCTAAATTTTCATGGAATAAGATTCCTAGATGGGTTGCTGTAAGAAATAGTGCATCTTTTACTGAAGAAGACATTACAAGTATAGCAAACAATTACCAGCTAGTAATGTTAGAAAAAGCGAATCAACAAGGTTTTCAATATATTGAAGATGGTGTTGAAAATGCAGCAACAAGAATTAAAGCTTTAAATAAGGATTTAACAACGCTGTTTTATTACAATACACGTATAAATTACTTTAATTATGAAGCAAACTTGGAATACAATGAAAATGCTGCAGATTGGAGCACTTATGAAGATGGAGAAATATATCTTTTTAAAGACCTATATTATTGGTATAACCATGATGTAGAAGCTATGAGAAACTGGTGGATTAACACCTGTGTAACAATGGCAAATTTAGAGGTTATTGATGGTGTTTTTGTAGATAAAATTACAAATCCAGACGTTAATGGTGATTTATATGATACAGATGAAAACCTAGCAAATAATTATGTTAAAATGTTGAGTGATTTAAATGATGAATTACCTGCTAATAAATTACTTGTTGGTAACACGCTAAGAAATGAACGTGAAGGAGGAGCTAGAGCACTTATGGAAATCATGGACGGTTCTTATTTAGAACGATGGGATATAGCAAGTAGCGAACAATCTACAGCGGATGCAATTGCTGTATCTATTCAATAAATGAGAGAAGCATTGCAAAAGGGTAAAATGATTAATTTACAAACAAACCCAAGTTACAATACAGATAAAGAAGAGCCTACAGATGATGATGAGCTGATGGCCTATACAAAAGAAAATATACACTTTCCTTTGGCTGTTTTTTTAATAATTGCAGAAGAGAACGCCTATTTTAGTTATACGA
>CAJQQH010000103.1 GCA_905480405.1 uncultured Polaribacter sp.
TTATATCTACAAAATAAGGTTTCACCTTAGCGCTATAATGTTCAGCTAGCTTTAAACCTATATTCTTATTTGCTTTTCCATTTTCTGCTTCCATTTTAATAACTAAAGCGTTAATTTGGGTAATATGATTAGAGATAATCATAATTAATTCTATTTGCTCTTTAGCAATATTCATATATTCTCCGCCAAAAATTTCCTTTAAATTCTTAGTATTTTCTAATAAAGTATTCTGATAAATAATTGCAGTTGGCACTACATGATTCCTTGCAATATCACTTAAAACACGACCTTCAATCTGTACCCTTTTTGTGTATGCTTCTAAATCAATTTCATAACGAGCTTCAATTTCAACTTTACTCATTACCCCCATTTCTTCAAACAAACTAATAGACTTGTCAGTAATTTTTACTTTTAATGCCTCAGGTGTTGTTTTATTATTACTTAAACCGCGTTTACCAGCTTCTTTCTCCCATGCTTCACCATAACTATCTCCATCAAACCGAATTGCTTTAGAATCTTTTATATATTCTCTTAAAACATTAAATACTGCTTCATCTTTTTTAAGTTCTTTATCATCTATTAAAGCATCAACCTCAACCTTAAATTCCTTTAATTGTTTTGCAACAATTGTATTTAAAATAGTCATCGGTATTGCACAATTTGCCCAAGAACCTACCGCTCTAAACTCAAATTTATTTCCAGTAAAAGCAAAAGGTGAAGTTCTATTTCGATCTGTGTTATCTAATAAAATTGCAGGAATTTTACCTATAATATTTAATTTTAAATCTGTTTTTTCTTGTGGTGATAGCTTTCCTTTAGTTACATTTTCTAGTTCATCTAAAACTGCGGATAATTGCTTACCTACAAATACAGAAATAATTGCTGGTGGTGCTTCATTAGCACCTAATCGATATTCGTTACTTGCAGATGCAATAGAAGATCTTAATAACTCTTCGTAATTATGAACAGCTTTAATAGTATTAATAAAAAACGTAAGAAATTGTAAATTTTTCATTGGGGTTTTACCCGGACTTAACAAGTTTGTACCTTTATCTGAAGCTAAAGACCAATTGTTGTGTTTACCTGAGCCATTAATTCCTGCGAATGGTTTTTCATGAAACAAAACCTTAAATTTATGTCTTCTAGACACTTTCTGCATTACATCCATTAGTAAGGAGTTATGATCAACAGCTAAATTTGCTTCTTCAAAAATTGGAGCAACTTCAAATTGATTTGGGGCAACTTCATTATGCCTTGTTTTTACAGGAATACCCAATAACATACACTCTTGTTCTAAGTCTTGCATAAAGCTCATAGCTCTCGCAGGAATTGTTCCAAAATAATGATCGTCTAATTGTTGCCCTTTAGCAGGAGAATGCCCTAATAAAGTTCTACCTGTTAATTGTAAATCTGGTCTTGAGAGAGCTAAAGCATCATCAATTAAAAAAAACTCTTGCTCCCAACCTAAAGTTGCACTCACCTTAGAAGCATTTTTATCAAAATATTTACAAACTGCAGTTGCATGTATATCTAGTGCTTGTAAAGCTCTTAACAAAGGTGTTTTATTATCTAAAGCTTCTCCAGTATAAGCCACAAAAATAGTAGGAATACATAAAGTAGTTTCATAAATAAAAGCTGGTGAAGTAGGATCCCAAGCAGTATAACCTCTTGCTTCAAACATATTTCTAATACCACCGTGAGGAAAACTAGATGCATCTGGTTCTTGTTGAACCAATTGTTCTCCATCAAATTTTTCCATTGCTAAACTACCGTTAATAGACTCAAAAAAAGCATCATGTTTTTCTGCAGTTGCACCTGTAAGTGGCTGAAACCAATGTGTATAATGAGTAGCACCTTTAGACATTGCCCAATCTTTCATACTTACTGCAACTTGATCTGCTATTTTCCGATCAATTTTAGTTCCATGTTCAATTGCATTCATTACACTTTCATAAGCTGCACGCGTAAGATACTGTTGCATAGCATGTTTATTAAAGACATTTTGACCAAAAAGTGTTGATCTTTTCTCATTCTGAACTACTTTTAAAGGACTTCTATGAAGAGTTTCTTGTAATGCATTGAATCTAATTCTTGACATATTACTAAAATTTTCTACTTATTTTTAATTTTAAACAAATATACCCTTTCAAAATTAGGGATAAAATTATTTTTTATTCATTTTAAACATTTAACCCCTCTTTTTTTTGATATGACGTGAAATTATTTGATTTTTGTAAAACGATTATCACATAAACAATTATATATTATGGCAAAGATTAAATTAGAATACATTTGGTTAGATGGATATTTTCCAACTCAAAACATGAGAAGTAAAACCAAAGTTGAAGAACATGAAAACTTTCAAGGAACTGTTGAAGAATTAGGACTTTGGTCTTTTGATGGTTCTTCTACAAAACAAGCTTCAGGTGGAGCATCTGACTGTATCTTAAAGCCGGTTGCAATTTACAAAGATCCATCTAGAATAAATGGGTATTTAGTAATGACTGAAGTTATGAACGCAGATGGTACGCCACACATTTCTAACGGTCGTGCTACAATTGAAGATGATGATAATGATTTCTGGTTTGGTTTTAGCAAGAATACTTTATTATGGATTCTAAAACGCAATTACCTTTAGGTTTCCCTGTTGGTGGTTACCCAGGACCTCAAGGAATGTATTACTGTTCTGTTGGTGGTAAAAATACTTTTGGTAGAGACTTCGTAGAAGAGCATGCTGATTTATGTATTGATGCAGGATTAAACTTTGAAGGAATCAACCAAGAGGTTGCTTCTGGACAATGGGAATTTCAATTATTTGCAAAAGGTGCTAAAAAAGCAGGAGATGAAATTTGGATTGCTCGTTATTTATTAGACCGTTTAACTGAAAAATTCGGATGGTACATCGAGTATCACCCAAAACCAATTAAAGGTGATTGGAATGGTTCTGGTATGCATGCAAATTTCTCTAACACAATTTTAAGAGAATGTGGTTCTGCTGATAAGTATGCAGAAATCTGTGAAGCTTTTAGACCTGTAACTAAAGAACATATTGCTGTTTATGGTGAGTTTAATGACCAACGTTTAACCGGTGATCATGAAACTGCATCTATTACAGATTTCTCTTGGGGAGTTTCAGATAGAGGAGCATCTATTCGTATTCCAATTATCGCTGTAGAAAAAGGATATAAAGGATGGTTAGAAGATAGAAGACCTTCTTCAAACGGAGATCCATATAAAATTGCTGCAAGAATTATTAAAACTGTTAAACCAGTTAAATAATTTTACAGCTTTTATAATATAAAAAAAGCGCTAACATTAATTTGTTAGCGCTTTTTATTTGATTTTTATTTCTCTTTTCCTGGAGGAAATCTAGAAATAATTTCTTTTACAAACTCTTTAATTCTTGCTTCTTTCTTTTCTACATTTTGGACCTTTAAAGCACCTGTTCCAATTCCTTGCCATACTAGTTCTTTCTTTTTTTTATCTATAAAATCTATAAACAACGTTCCTTCAGTATACTCTCTTACATTTAATCCATTATTGTTCATTCCGTTCATCCAAGGACTTCTACCCCATCCAAAACCGTAACCAAAGTTATTATTGTTTTGATTTATATTAACCTTTCTTCTAGATTTTGTAAAAATACTAACTAGCATATCTGGTTTATTAGATATTGTTAAACCTTGTGCAAGTAACTCAGA
>CAJQQH010000104.1 GCA_905480405.1 uncultured Polaribacter sp.
AAATGGCAATTTCTTGGATTTTAAAAGACGATAGAATTACGTCTGTTTTAATTGGAGCAAGTAAAACAACTCAAATTTTAGATAGTATAAAAGCTACAGAAAACACTGTTTTTTCTGATGAAGAATTGGTAAGAATTAATGCTATTTTGAAATAAGTTTCTTTATCCCTTTAAAATAAAGCATCCAAAGAAACCTACCTTAAAAATAAATTCTAAAAAAGAAATGCAACTTATTGAGCTTAAAACAATATCAACACTAATAATTAATGTGATTTAAAAATAATAAAAAAAGGGAAGCCAATTGCTTCCCTTTTATATTCTATAAAGTTACTCTTTACTTTAAACTTGCCAAACTACTTTTAATAGTTTCAATTTTTGCAATTGTATCAGATTCTTTCTTACGTTCTAATTCTAATACTTTTTCTGGAGCATTATTTACAAAACGCTCGTTAGATAATTTTTTATTGATTCCGAACAAGAAACCTTCTGCTCTTTTTAATTCAGCCTCTAGTTTTTTAACTTCAGCCTCTACATCAATATTTTCGATAGAAATAGGTACAAAATATTCATTAGATTTTACTCTAAATGAAGCTCCTTCAACCTTTTCTGACACATAGTTTATAATTGATGTATTTGTTAATTTCTGAATAACAGCATCAAATTCTTTAGTGCTTTTATCATTATCAATCACAAATAATTCTACAGCATCTTTAAAAGAAATGTTTTTATCTTTTCTGATCGTTCTAATTCCTGATACAACCCCTGTTGCAAACTCAAAATCAGCAATAATTTTAGAATCAGATTCTTTAATTACTGGATATTTAGCAATAATCAACGCTTCTTCTGGAGTTCTATCTGTAATATATTGCCAAATATCTTCAGATAAAAATGGCATAAACGGGTGTAATACTTTTAAGTTATTTTCTAAAACTTCAATAATAGCATCAAATGTCTTTTTATCAATTGGTTGTTGATATGCAGGTTTTACAATCTCTAATAACCAAGAAGAGAAATCATCATTAATAAGTTTATAAATTGCCATTAAAGCATCAGACAAACGGTATTTAGAAAAATGATCTTCAATTTCTGCTAACGTTTTCTGAAATTTAGCTTCATACCATTCTAAACCAATTTTAGAAGTTTCTGGTTGTTGTAAATTTGCATTTACTTCCCAACCTGTTATTAAACGAAAAGCATTCCATATTTTATTTGAAAACCCTTTTCCTTGCTGACATAAATCCTCATCAAACATTAAATCATTACCCGCTGCCGAACTTAATAAAAGCCCAACTCTTACTCCATCTGCTCCGTAGTCTTCAATTAATTTTAGAGCATCTGGTGAGTTCCCTAAAGATTTAGACATTTTACGTCTTTGTTTATCTCTTACTAAACCAGTTAAATAAACGTTGTTAAAAGGTTTTTGGTCTTTAAATTCGTAACCAGCAACAATCATTCTTGCCACCCAGAAAAACAAAATATCTGGTCCGGTTACTAAATCGTTTGTTGGATAATAATATTTAATTTCTTCGTTCTCTGGATTTCTAATTCCATCGAAAACAGACATTGGCCACAACCAAGAAGAAAACCAAGTATCTAAGGCATCTTCATCTTGTGTAAGGTTGGACTCCAATAGCGAAGTATTTCCTGTTTTCTCTTTTGCTAGAATTAATGCATCTGCGATGTTTTCTGCAACTACAAAATCTTCTTTTCCATCACCGTAGAAATACGCAGAAATTTGTTGCCCCCACCAAAGTTGACGAGAAATATTCCAATCACGCACATTTTCCATCCAATGACGATATGTGTTTTCGAATTTTTTTGGGTATAAATTAACCTCAGCATCTTCACCTAAAACAGCATCAATAGCTGGTTTTGCTAAATCTGTCATCTTTAAAAACCATTGATCAGACAATCTAGGTTCTATAACTGCTTTTGTTCTTTCTGATGTACCAACTTTATTTGTATGAACTTCAGTTTTTACTAAAATTCCTTTTTCTTCTAATTCCTTAGAAATTTCTTTACGAACTACGAATCTGTCTTTTCCTTGATAATGTAACCCAAAAGAATTTAAAGAAGCATCGTCATTAAAAATATCGATTACTTCTAATTTGTGCTTGTCTCCTAAATTCTTATCATTTTCATCGTGAGCAGGCGTAACTTTTAAACAACCTGTACCAAATTCTAAATCTACATATTCATCTTCAATAATAGGAATAACTCTATCACAAAGTGGTACTATTGCTTTTTTACCTTTTAAATGTGTAAAACGCTCATCATTTGGGTTGATACAAATTGCAGTATCTCCAAAAATAGTTTCTGGCCTTGTAGTTGCTATTGTTAAAGTATCGTCTGAACCTTCAATTTTATATTCTAAATAATACAAGTTTCCTTGTCTTTCTTCGTGAATTACTTCTTCATCAGAAAGTGTAGTTTTAGCTTCAGGATCCCAGTTTACCATTCTGTAACCTCTATAAATTAAACCTTTATTGTATAAATCAACAAAAACTTTAATTACAGATTCAGACATTTCTGGATCCATTGTAAATGCAGTTCTTTCCCAATCGCAAGAAGCACCAAGTTTTTTTAATTGCTCTAATATCTTACCACCATACTCATCTTTCCAATCAAAGGCATGTTGTAAAAACTCTTCACGAGTTAAATCGCTTTTACTAATCCCTTGTTCTTTTAACTTAGCAACAACTTTAGCTTCTGTTGCAATAGATGCATGATCTGTACCAGGAACCCAACAAGCATTTTTACCTAATAAACGTGCGCGTCTAATTAATACATCTTGTATTGTATTATTCAACATATGCCCCATATGTAAAACACCGGTGACATTTGGTGGTGGAATTACAATGGTATAAGGCTCTCTTTCATCTGGCGTTGAATGAAAATAGTTGTTTTTCATCCAGTAATCGTACCATTTATCTTCTACTTGTTTTGCATCGTATTTAGATGGAATTATCATACTTTGGTATCCTTTTTGATATATAGTTTGCAAAAATACAATTATCTAATTTCTAGAGAAAATGTGAGGTTGATTTTTTTATCATTTTAAAATCGTAAATTTGTATTATGAATAAAGGTTTTCTTTTTGCTTTAAGTTTATTGTTTTCTATTGGTATTTCTGCACAAGAATTTCAATTTGAAAAAGAAACTATTAATTATGGAAAAATTAAAAAGGGAGATGATGGTAAACGAGTTTTTAAGTTTACAAACATTGGTAATGCACCTTTAATAATTAAAGAAGTTAAGACTTCTTGTGATTGTGCGGTTCCTAAAAAACCAGAAAAACCAATAATGCCAAACGAAAAAGCTACAATTACTGTTTCTTATGATACTTCTAAGACTGGTGGTTTTTCTAAAGAAATAATTATTTTTTCAAACGCGAAAAAATCAATAAAAAAAATTAAAATTAAAGGATATATTACTAAATAGAAATAGTATGAAACTAGTATTTACAATATTTTTTATAGGCTTAGTAAGCTTAAAATCAATGGCCCAAGAGTTTAAATTTGAGAAAGAAACTATTAATTATGGTCAAATAGCAAAGAGTTCTAATGGTGAAAGAGTATTTGTTTTTACAAATACAGGAGATAAACCTTTAATAATAAAAAATATTAAATCTTCTTGTGGTTGCACTATTCCTAAAAAACCAAAAGAACCAATAATGCCTGGAAAAAAAGGTGAAATTAAAGTTTCTTACGATACTAAAAGAGTTGGTGGTTTTTATAAATCTATTACCATTTTTTCGAATGCAAAAAATGCAAGAAAAATTATTAAAATAAAAGGGAACGTTGTTAATGGTATTTCTCTAGAAAAGGAAAGAAGTATACTTTCTAATTTAAATTAAATTTTCTTTTTTAATCTAAATTGAAATTTCATAGCTTCTCCACCTCTACTAATTTGCAATTTAATTTTTTTGTTATCTTTTAACTGAAATTTATAAATAATATCATTTAACGTAAATTCATGAAAGGGTTTTCCATTAATTTTTAAAATTATATCACCTTTAAGTAATCCTGCCTTTTCTCCTGGAGAATTCTTTACAACATTGTCTATAACAAATGAAGGTTTAAACTTATATACATAATTAGTTATAAAATTAATAGATTTATCTCCTCCTGCTTGATTGATTTGCTCATAATTTTCAACAACTTGTTCTTTTATTAATTGTTTACCATCATAAGCTATATCTAAACCACTCATATTATAATTAAAACCACTAGAAAAAGATCCATTCTTTTTTAATGTCATTTTCTTGTTCGGATAATCAATCCATACTTTAAATCGTTTTAAAATTCCTGAACCAATACTTCCGTTTCTTTCTTTAAATCTTCTTGCATTTTTAGATGATAACGAATCTAAAAAAGAAACAGTAGGGTTTTCTATTTCAAAAGATCCAATTTTTATCTTAGGCATTCTACTTCTGTTACCATAAATAACGCCGCTTAAACCTTCTCCTAAAATATCATTAAAAAAACGTAGAGGTGTTTTTATTTCTTTTTTAGAGTTTTCGAAAAGCCATACAGCATCACTTCCGCCAGAGTCTATTAACATTTTTACATCTAATAATTTAGTACCAATAGTATCTAGTTGCACTTTTATATTAATAAAAGGCTTCTTTCTATAAAATTTTATTGGAAAAACTTCACACTTTTTACATTTACCGTAATTAAATGTTTTTGGATTATAAAAATCGATAGTATGCTTCTTATAATTAATTTTAACAATAAAATCTTTTAATAAATTATAACCTATAATTCCATGAATTGTAGTTCCCATTTTTCTAGAAAGATCAAAGTAGTCTTTTAAAATAACAAAAATAGATTCTGTTTTACTTGTTATTTTTTTTATAGAAAAGTGATTGTTTTTTGAGATTAATGCTTCTACTGGATCTCCATTACCTAAGCCTTGTAATTGCACTTTTTTTACATTGTTTAAACCAATACTATCATTTTTTGAAATGTTAAAAAGTATCGTTTTATTTACTCCAGTATCTAAAATAAAATGCAGTTTTTTATTATTTACTTGTAACGGAATTACAATTAAATTGTTTATGAACTTAAAATTAATTTGCTGATGGTGTTTATTTTTATTTAAAAAATGAAAACCTACTTGTGCATTTGAATTTATAGAAAAACTCAAAAGCACAAAAAATAAAAGTGAAAATTTGTTTTTCAAAAAAAATATAAATTATCAATAAATTTGAAGATACAAATTATGAATTCATTATTAAGTATTTTAATAAAAAATTAACCTTTTAAAGAATCGAAAAATAAAATGTAGATATAAAATATATTTCGCAAATTTGCATCGTAAATCATCTAATAAATTATTATGCCTTCAATATCAAAAAAAGGAATTCAAATGCCAGAATCACCAATTAGAAAATTGGTACCATTCGCAGAAGACGCTAAAAAAAGAGGAACTAAAGTTTATCATTTAAATATAGGTCAACCAGATATTAAAACACCACAAATTGCTTTAGATGCTGTAAAAAACAATGATATTCAAACATTGGCATACGCACGTTCTGAAGGTTCTGAAGAATACAGAACAAAACTTGCTAATTACTATAAAAATAATAACATTAATGTTACTGCAAATAACATTGTTATTACAACTGGTGGCTCAGAAGCTTTACTTTTTACTATTGGTAGTGTTACAGATCCGGGTGACGAAATTATTATACCAGAACCTTTTTATGCTAATTACAATGGTTTTTCTACCGCCTCTGGAGTTAAAGTTGTGCCTGTAATTTCTAAAATTGAAGACAACTTTGCGTTGCCAAAAATTGAAGAGTTTGAAAAATTAATTACAAAAAAAACAAAGGCTATTTTAATCTGTAATCCAGGTAATCCAACAGGATATTTATATTCTAAAGAGGAAATGGAAAAGTTAAAACAAATAGTTTTAAAACACGATTTGTATTTAATTGCTGATGAAGTATATAGAGAGTTTACGTATGATGGTTTACAACATACTTCTGTTTTATCTATTGATGGATTAGAAGAAAATGCTATTGTTATAGATTCTGTTTCTAAACGTTACAGTATGTGTGGTGCAAGAATTGGCTGTATTGTTTCTAAAAATGATGCCTTTATAAAAACAGCTATTAAATTTGCACAAGCAAGATTGAGCCCACCAACATATGCTTTAATTGCAAGTGAAGCTGCTTTAGATACACCACAGAGCTATTTTGATGAAGTTATAGAAGAATATGTAGGTAGAAAAGATACATTGCTAAATGAATTGAAAAAAATAGAAGGTGTAGTAGTTGGTAACCCAAAGGGTGCTTTTTATTGCGTTGTAGAATTACCTGTAAAAGATTCTGATCATTTTGCACAATGGCTTTTGGAAAAATTCCATCTTAATAATGAAACGGTTATGGTTGCTCCAGCAAGCGGATTTTACTCGACGCCGGGTGAAGGAAAAAACCAAGTTAGAATTGCGTACGTTTTAAATAAAAAAGATTTAATTAGATCTGTAGAAATTTTAGGAGCAGCATTAAAACAATACAATTCATAAACAAATACTTAAGCTTCTGTTTACTTAAAAAAAACAAAGCTTAAGTAGCTATTCTATTTATCTTGAACTTTCAACAAAACATATCACTAAAAAACTATAATACATTTAGTATTAATGTTAATGCAGAACGCTTTATTTCTATTGATTCTGTTTATCTTTTAAAACAACTTCTAAAAACAGAAAAAAACTTTTTTTTAATTTCTGGAGGTAGTAATATGTTGCTTACTAAAGATATTAACAAGCTAGTTGTGCACATAGATATTAAAGGTATTTCTATTGATAGAGAAGACACTAAAGACGTTTATATTACAGTAAATGCTGGCGAAAATTGGCATGAATTTGTTTTGTGGTGTGTTTCTAATAACTATGGTGGTATAGAAAATTTATCTCTAATTCCTGGTAATGTTGGTACTTGCCCAATACAAAATATTGGAGCTTATGGTGTTGAAGTAAAAGATACCATTACTAAAGTTGAAGCTTTAGAAATAGAATCAGGAAAATTAGTTCAGTTTTCTAATGAAGAATGTAATTTTGGATATAGAAATTCAATATTTAAAAACGTTGCAAAAGGAAAATACATCTTAACTTCTGTTAGTTTTAAACTTACAAAGAACGAGCATAACTTAAATACTTCTTACGGTGCTATTGAAACCGAGTTAGCTTTAAATGAAATTACAAAACCTAGTTTAAAAAATATTTCTGATGCTGTTATTGCCATTAGAAAATCGAAATTACCAGACCCTAAAAAAATTGGAAATAGTGGAAGTTTTTTTAAAAACCCAGTAATTTCTAAAGAACAGTTTATAAAATTACAAAAAGAATATATAAATATACCAAGTTATCCTATTACAAAAGAGACTTTAAAAGTTCCTGCTGGTTGGTTAATTGAACAAAGCGGATTTAAAGGAAAACGTTTTGGAGAATATGGTGTACATGAAAAACAAGCTTTAGTACTGGTAAATTATGGTAATGCTAAAGGAATTGAAATTTATCAATTAGCTCAAAAAATTCAAGAAACAATCTTTGAGAAATTTGAAATCTCATTAGAAATTGAAGTTAATATTATTAAATAAAAAAACCTTGTTACCTTAGTAACAAGATTAAAATAAGTTATTTAAACTATTTTTAAATCAACCAAACTTTATTTTCTTCTTTTTGGAAATTTAATTTCGTCTTTTTCCAAAAAGCCATTGTTATTTTTATCTAATTTTCCGAAATCATTTTTTAAACCTCCTCTTACCTCTGTTTTGGAGAGTTTACCATCTTTATTCTCATCCATCACTTTAAACAATTCATTAATACTTGGACGATTATTTTGGCTTCTTGGACCACCTTTACCTCTACTAGGTTCTTCATATTCGCCCATTAAACAACGACTTACATAAGGAAATTCATCTGTAACTATATATACATATGTACCATTAATTGTTGTTCCATTACATTCATCTAAATCACCTAAACTATCAACATATTCAAAATCTGAACCATAAGTTCCATCATGATGACCATCAACAGAAACATCTATTTTATTATGTGGATTTTCATAAACACAATCTTCTCCTTCTCTATTTCCTTCTAACAATTTATAACTAGATTTATACTTTCCGCTTTTTGAATAATACATTGGAAATCCGTCATGTGCAAAACCTAAATGCACCAAATCATCTCCTTTATCAAAGTTATTAATTACAGAAGTTGGACTACCATGATAATGATATGCACCTGTTGGCTGTACATGAGCATTGTTAAAATCTAACCCTAAATCTATTATGTTTTGAAATGCTTCTACTCTATAATTTTCTCCTGTTTCACATTCAACAACCTCAGCTGTTCCTGGCTCAAACTTTACTCCATTTAAAGCAACACCAGGTTCTCTTACCCACTTTGGTTTACCTGTATATTTAGGATTAACTGGAAAACTATACGTTCTGTTTTGTGATGAAATTGTATTCGGATTTCCTTTTCTTGGAAACTCGCCAGTTTTATGGTTTGGTAAAGCATTTGTAATCATTTTTCTAATATCACCATTAATAGTAACAATTGTTTTTGTTCCATAATTTTTATCTATTAAATTATATGAACCAAAATAATTTTCTTGCTGATGCGTATGACTTTCTGATAAATTTGTATGTGTATGATTTACTCCATGATTTTTACAGCCAAAAAAAGCTAAGACACACAAAAAAATAAAATAAGTTCTAACCATAATTCTTTTTTTTATTTAAAAGTATTAATTTATTAAATTTATAAAAAGCTTCATAATTTCTTACAAAGCTTTTTTTTTAACTTGCTACAAAATAATTAATTCAAATAACTTTCTGCTGCTGTTTTTCTTGAAGTTACATGTGCTTTTAATTGATTAACCGCAGATTGAAAATCTGAGCTTGAATTTAAAAAGGTATATCCTGAAACTTCTGACGTTGCATACTCTTCTATTAATGAGGCGTATGTTGTATATAAAGCTTGAATTGTACTTTCATTAAATGCATTATCTATTGTTTCTTGTACATATGCATCATATATATCTTTATATACTTCGTCTTGGTATAAATAACCTATTAATGGCCATTGAGAAGCACTTAAACCTGAAAAATTAAGTGAAAAAGAACCTCCTTGTTTCCCTGTTTGTAAAGCCTCATTGTTATCCCATGGAATCCAAGTTAATTTACTTGTATCTGGATCATTATATAAGAAATAATTATGGGTCATTCTGCCATATGTATCCCAGTTTTGTATAACTGTATTTACAGCTAAGTATTTTAAAAAAATATCCGTATCTAAAACTTCTTCTAAGTTTGATCTCCAAGTTGCTGGGTCTGAAGTTCTAGAGCCATCATGTAAAATTGTTAACAAACTTTGTACGTCTGTAAAATCTGCTTCATCCTCATTATTTTTCTTAACATATTCATCTTCATCAAAGGTTCCGTTTGCAAACGAAGCTGCATCACCATCTGGTTTGTATAAATTTCCATCGTCAGAAGAAAACTGATTCTCTAAAACTGTATCATCTACTTCCTCTACTAAAGTATACAGTCCAAAATATTCTGGTCCATCTCCATGATCTACATAAAGTGTATAAAAAGCGGTATGAGAAGTTACTAAACCTGCGTTTCTAAATACATCAGTAGCAACTTTTTCTCTTAACATAGATTTATCATCGAAATTATTTTTTAGGCTTAATTTTTTAAACCCATAAAATCGTTGGTTCTTTATTTGAGGGTAATCATCTTCAAATTCATCAAAATCTAACTTAAAAGATAATTTAAGAATCCCACTAGCCCAAGAAGTAGCTAAACTAGAATTTCCTTTAAAACGTAAACCAACTCGATACCATTCTTTACCTTCATAAAACACTTCTCCCGGAACAAAAATGGGATCTTCGTCATCATCTGAAAAACTTCCTCTTCCTGTGCCAAAAGTTCCATAAAGACTAGTCATATCGTTTAACATAATTTGCCAACGTTCTTCTGTAATTACAAAATCTAATCTTTTAACTTCATTATCAGGAAAAATTTCTGCAAAATTTGCATCAGCATCTTTACTATGCGTTTCTGTTGTCCAATCTAAAGCTTCAAAATCTGAATCATCTTCTCCTATCACAACAACCTCCTCTTCTTCATCTTCTATATCTGTAACTTTATCTGAACTGCAAGCGTTAAACCCGAAAATTGAAAGGCTAAAGATTAATACTATAAGAGCAACATTCATCTTTTTTATTATATCTGTCATAAATTTATCTTTTGTAGTTTATATTCTTTTAGATGTTAATTTATTAAAAAACTTGCGAAAGTTATTAATAAAATTAAATCCCATTTAATTTCTTAATTTTTAAAAGTATAGGTGTAATTTAACCCAATAATATTCTTTGTTTCTGGAAAATCTACATTCAATTCTTTTTCAAATCGATAAAAAACCCCCAATTTTCCAAAATTTTTCACCTTATAATCTGTACCTAAAGTCAGTCTATATTTATTGAATCCATTTTCTTTGCCTTCTTGAAACCTGTTAAATATTTCTGCAGAGAATTTTGGGTCTAATTTCCAGTTTTTAATATTGTATTCTAAAGAAGTTTTAAAACGAATGTTTTGATTTGCATAATCTCCTTCATCATAAGAAACACCTAATTCGTTTTTATTTTGATAACGTAATCTATATCCTATTTTAAAATCATTAATTTCATGTTTGTACATTGCATCAATCTGAAATCTAAAGTGGTTTTCATAACCTTGTATGTTTCCCTGGTTATCATTATCTCTAATATACCTAACTCCAGCACCTAGTTTAAAACCTTTAAACAACTTATAATCTGCGCTTAATTGTGTAAAATAATTATCTACAACAGAAATATTTTCTTTTAATCTTACTTGCTCTTCTAAAGCAAAACTCCATTTTTCATTTAATTTATACTCAACTCCAATTGTATTCCAAGAAGCCCAATCAGAATCTGTTTGTGCATAATTTTTACTTGTAAATAATACTGTAATAATTAGCAATAACTTTACTATAGATTGTTTATATTTTTTTTGAATTTTCATCTTTTATTTTTAATTGTTAGTAAAAAAATTACTTCTTTTTATAATAGAAAATAGTTACGGTTGCTATATCTTTTAAGAAATCGATATTACCAACAGTAACATCATTAATAATTAAACCTGTTCTGTTTTCTAAATCTTCTTTTAGTAAATGATAATTTTCTGGTTTAATATTATCTATATTTTCGTATACAATAGATTTTGCAACTACTTGTTTTAAAGACCAATATTTTTCTATCAATACAAGTACAAAAACTATAATAAAGTTTGCTGCAAGAATTTCTGCATAACTCATTTTTTTATTCGCTAATGCGTTTATAATAGAAACACCAATAACAACAAATAAATACGTCATTTCCTTTATATCTACAGGGTTTGTTCTGTATCTTATAATTCCGAAAATGGCAAATAGACCTAGTGCCATACCAATATCCATTTCATATTTTTTAAGTGTAAAACATAAAAAGAATACAATAAGACTAATTAGATAATATGTAAAAACATAATCTTTTCTTTTTGAATCTGGGTAGTAAATAAATCGAATAATTACTGTTAAAAATGCAAAGTTTAAAATAAATCTAAACATCATTTTAAAAAAATCATTGTCGAATAAAGGGATATCTAAGAATTCCATAGTTAAGCTATTGTGTTATTTATTTTTATTAATTTCTTTTTGAATCTATTATACTTTAAATCATTGTAAAGACTAATCATACCAATACAATACTTACTAATACTGTATGGGTTTTTTTGAATTGATTTTAATGATTTTACTATTTTCGACCTTCTATTAAATCGTTCTTGCTTTACTTCTATGATAACCAGGTTTTCAAAACCTTTTTCTTTATCATCTATATTGTATGAAAGGTTTAAATCTATAGTTACACGCTCTTTACATTCTAAATTAACTAAAGTAATTCTATTAAAACCGTTCCATAAACTTGGACTTAAATTATAATCTGCGTTTGTTGTATTCGAAATAAAATCTTTAGAAGGATTTGTTAGGTCTATTTCAAAATCATTTACTTGAATTCTAGATTTATTTGTTTCTCCTTTACCGTTTTTTTGTTTTATTTCTAGAAAACATAAATCAGACTCTATATATTTTCTTTGTCTAATTTTAGTTCTATTATTTTTCCCATTATGGTGATCATTATAAAATTTGTTTTCTTGAGTATCAAAATACAATGAAGAATAACTCATAATTCTATCATCCTTAATTTGTAAAACCCTGTAATCTTCTTTAATACTTTCTAAGATAAAAACCAATTGAGATTTATTTATAACAAACTTTGTATCTGTTCTTTTCATTAAAGAAACACTGTTCATTTCTTTTAAAGAAATGGATAAAAATTTATTTATAATTGGTTTTATATTCTCTAACATACACTTATTTAAATATTAATAAATTGTTATTATTATATTACTTAAAGTTTAGATGATGTTTAGATTTAAAACTTGCGCATTATTTGTTAAAAAAAACTTAATAAAAAAGCCTCATCAAAAAAATGATGAAGCTTTAATAAATAACATTCCCCCAAATGTTAAATTACTCGTTTTTTAATGCTTTAATGTCAATAATTAATTGAGCAATAGAAGCTCTATTTAAACCATTATAAATACCTCTTATATGTTTTTCTTTATCAATTAAGAGAAAATTTTCTGTATGCAAAAAATCATCAATACTTTTTTCTTCTCCTAAATCATTTTCTACAAAATAATGATCTCTTCCTAAACTATAAATTTCATTTTTATCACCAGTTACTAAATGCCATTTATCATCAATTACACCATTATATTTAGCATATTTTTTAAGTAAAGGAATTGAGTCTGTTTTTGGCATCACAGAATGTGATAATAATAGTATTTCATTATCATTTTTAAATTCTTCTTGAATTTTGAACATATTACCAGTCATTTGTGGGCAAATACCTGGACAGGTGGTAAAAAAGAAATCCGTAATATATATTTTATTTTTAAATGTTTTCTGAGTTATATTTTCTCCTAACTGATTTGTTAAGGAAAAATCTGGAATCTTATGAAATTCTTTCTCTTCTTTAGTTCCTGGTGTTAACCAATTTGCGGTAAATGATTCTTCATTATAATAAGGCAAATATTCTACTCTACTAGTTTCAACAACCTTTGTATTTTCTTTTTTAATTTCATTCTTACAACTAATAGTAAAAACAAATAAAAGAGATAATAATATTTTATATTTTTTTCTTTCTAATAATAACTTCATCTTCTAATCTATAACATGAATTTGCTCTACGCATACCAAACATACGTCCGTTTTTGGCTTCGTAGTTAACATATAACTTTCCGTTTTCTAACCAAGCTTTTTGTATGCCATTTTCCTTATCATCAACAAGGTTTCTTAACTTTGCCAATTGCCCATTTGAGAACCACTTTTTATCTAAACCTTGCTTAAGACCATTCTCATAAAAAGATTGGCTAGCTAAAGTACCGTTTTCATGCCAAGTTTTATATACACCTGTTAAACGGTTATTTTTATAATAAGATTCTAATTGAAGAGTTTCGTTTTTTCTCCAACGCCTAGCAATACCTTCTCTTTTACCATTATAAAAACCCCATTTTTCTTCTAAAGTTCCATTTTCATGAAACTTTAAAGAATACCCATTAAAAGGTTTTTCTTTATGATACCATCTTCCTTTATTAGGGTTATGAATCAATTCTTTTTTTAAAACGTCAACATTTTTAATATCAATAACCTTTTCTTCTATTAAAGATATATTTCTAGATTTTCCTAATGATTTTTTATCACAAGAAGTAAAAGAAAAAGCTATAAGTAGTAAAAAAAGAATTGGTTTCATATTTTTTATATTTTTAGTATCCTTGAAATGGTCCTGCAAAAAGAACAATTGCTGGCTGATATGCATAACCATCTGCTGTATACTCTTCATTAATAATATGATAATGATAAATAGCCTCATCTTCATATTGTGTTGTAGAAACATGTCCTCCTGATACGTCTAAATCATCTGGATACCCTCCTGTAGAATTACATTTTCTACCATAAATAAATACTCCATCATATAATAGGCCTACTAAATTTTCATCATCATTAGAAAATGATCTTGGTTCTAAGTGATAGTGATATACACCAGGTCCCTTATGTCCTCCATTATAATCTAAACTTCCTGCAGCATCGCTTAAAGCCCCACCTCCTTCTTGGTCATTAAATATAGATGCTCCACTAACAGCGATACCAATAGTATCAAAATCTGTTGCAACTGTAGCGCCTGTTAAATTAGGAGTAGCATCAACTGTAAAACTTACAGCTTCACCTCCACCTCCGCCAATAACAGAGTCTTCTTGTGTTTTCCTAACACCTTCAGTTGTTTCATCAAGATAAAGATTATTATCTGTAGACCAATAAATTGAAGTATGATTTGGTAGACCAGTTGATTCAACATAAACCTCAGTACCATCATCTGATAATGTAAAAGTTACAGCATCAGAAAATTGATCAAAGGCACTACTCAATTCTACTACTACCGTATCACCATCCGTTACATCATCTATTAGATCTACTTCTGTCTCACTCTCTGAAGAACACGACACTAATCCTGTAAATAAAATTGCTATTAGTGCTGTTCTTTTAATAAATTTATTTTTCATATTATGGTTTATTTTGGTTGAATATTTTTAGATGCTTTGTAAATAAAAAACTTGCGCTCTTTATTTATTTTTGTTCTCTTTCTCTTCTTTTGGGTTTTGGTGCTTTTTTTATTTCTTCTTTAGAAAGAAACCCATCTTCATTGGTATCTATCTTTTTGAAATCTTTTTTTAAAGGGCCCTTCACTTCTTTTAAAGAAATTTTCCCATCTTCATTTTTATCTAATTGTTTAAATAATTGTTTAATTGATGGTGGTCCTTGTGGTCTTTCTTTAGAATCTCTTTCTTGTGCTACTACCACTGATGATAATAGCATTACAAAACTTATTGATAAAACTACTTTTTTCATGATCTATATTTTTAATTGTTATATATCTTAAGATGTCGTTTTCGCATTAAACTTGTGCTGTTAACTAATTTTTAACAAAAATGTCTTACTGAAAAATTAGTAAAACCTTTTCTATTTATTCCCCCAAATAAGTAATTAACTTTCTTTTTTTAATAACTTTAAATGACGTTTTAACCTAGACATATCTAAAGATAAAGTTCCATTATAAACACCTCTAATTCTTCCTTTTTTATCAATTAAAACAAAATTTTCTGTATGAATAAATTCATTTTCATCTTTTGTTTTCTTAAAGTCTTCATCTGCAAAATAAGAGCTTCTTGCAATCTTATAGATAGCGTCTCTTTTACCTGTAACTAAATGCCATTTATTGTCTATAGCATTATTATCTGTTGCATATTCTTTTACTTTATCTACCGAATCTACCCAAGGCATTACAGAATGTGAAAGCATTAAAACTTCAGAATCATTTATATATGCCTCTTGAATCAGTGCCATATTCTTAGATAAAATAGGACAAATACTAGTGCAAGTTGTAAAGAAAAAATCTACTATATAAATTTTATTTTCAAAATCTTTGTTCGTTATTTTTTTTCCGTTTTGATTGATAAATTCAAAAGGTGCAATTGTATGTATTTTAGAATATTTAGCATCACTTTCAGAAATCCACTCTGGCGTAAACTCTTCTGAGTTATAAAAAGGTAGTGTTTTAGATTTATCAACAGTAGTTTCTTTTTTACAAGAAACACAAATGATACATACTAAAATTAAAAGTTTTAATTTCATATTATTTGACTTCAGTTTTAAGAACGCTTACACAGTTTTTTAAACCAATTAAACCATGTCTCTCATTATTTACAGTATAAAAGTTAGCTCTTATTTTCCCTTTTAAATTCCACATTTTTTGACTTCCTGTCTCTTTTCCATCAACAAAATTAAAGTGTTTTCCTAAAATTCCATTGCTGTGCCAATCTTTTACACTGCCATGATAAACACCTTTATCATTAAAATGGTATTCAAACATTTGCTTTCCGTTTGTATGCCATCCTATATGAATATCAGATTTTAAACCTTTATTATAAAAACGTTGAAACCATTCACTTCCATTTCTATACCAGCCATTAAAAAAACCTTGTCTTTTTCCTTGATAATATTCTGATTTAGATTTTATATTTCCATCAACATAAAACTCATTTACGATTCCAGAATATGCTTTTTCTCTAAAAGATAATACGCCGTTATTTAATTTAAGGTGCCTATTCTTTTTATTTGTTTCTATTAATGGAATCTTCATCTCATCAATAGAAAAAATTTTTTCTTTTTCTTGAATAGTACTATTACAAGAAAGGAAAATAAAGAGAACAAATATGTGTGTTATATAGAATTTCAAATTAATTATCTTGTTATAGAACCCGCAGTACCAAAGAATCCATTACCATTTAAATAGGGAGCTTCATTTGTAATATGATAGTGATAAATTCCGTTTGGAAAATCTACAGTTACAGAAGTATGCCCGTGATAATCATCTAAATCTGCATTCGTAATTGTATTGCCATTTTCTTCAGGTCCATACACAGGAAATCCATCAGAAAGCAATCCTAAAAATGCATCTTTACCAAAACTATCTGTTAAAAAAGAAGGCTCAATATGATAATGATATTGTGTCCCTGCTGGATGTCCTAACCATTGATCAAAAGAGTTTATCTCACTTGTTAATTCCTGCTCATTTGGCCCCGCATATTGATTAAAAAATACAATACCATTTCTAGAAATTCCAATTGGACCTAAAGGAGTTGCACTTTTAATCGTTGCTTCTGAAGGATTAAGTGTCATTGTAAACGTAATATTTTGTTCTCCTATAGAATTTGGATTTTTATTCCAATCTGAATTCGTTCCATTATAAGCTTCGTATAAGTCATGTGAAGAATCCCAGTAAGGACTTGTATGATTCGGTAAATCTGTTGTTGTAAAACTTACGGTATTACCGGAAACAGAATAAGAAACAGCGTCTATACCATCAAACCTAGACAGTATTGAAGAAATATCATAATTGGTTTCTGTTACCGTATCTGATATATCTATGATCTCTATTTCTTCTTCATCAGAAGAACTGCATGAAATTGTAATTAATGAAATGGAAACTATACATACTGCTTTTAAAAATCTATTCTTCATAATTTAATCCTGTTGTTCTTTTATTAGACCATCAAATATTCAAATAGTTTGAAAAATAAATATTTATGCTATAAAAAAAGAAATTATCTTGGTGGTGGTGGTGGCATTCCTTCTCGCATAGGAGGATGATTCATACCTTCTCTTGGCGGCCCATTCTGACCTCCTTTTAAAGCTTTCTCAATAATAGTATCAAATTTTTCTTGCTGCTCTACTGTACAAATTTCTCTCACTGATTTAAAAAAACGAAAAACCTCAACTTCTTTTTCTCCATTTATTTTACCTATAATTTGGCTTAAAGAATCAATATTTACAGCATCATCTGAAAAAGAATGAAATAACAAATCTTTATGTCTTCTTGTCTGCTCTTCTAATGCTCTCATAGCTTCTCTATGAAGCTCATCTAAATGTATAAATTTTATTTGTTGCTCTTCTGTAAACTCTAACTGGTTAGCCAAAAAAGTTCTTTCTTGATTTTGAGCAACATTTTTATGTGTTTTTTTAATTAACATAAAAATTAGAACCCCATTCAAAAGAATAAGCATTACCAGTAAAATAGGAAGTAATTTTGATTTCATAATTTCTAATTTATTAAAGAAAAAGTTTCGGATTGCAAAGAGTATTCTTGAGCAAAAGAATCTAAATTTATACTCGAAGTATTTTCTTGAGTTGAAAACGCATATAAAAGTGCACTAGCATTTAAAATTAATACTAAAGCCAATGTGTTCATCTGAATTTTAGGTGTAAACCAATTTAAAACCTGTTGTTTTTCTTCACTATTATTCTCTATTTGTTGTAAAATTTTATGTTTAAAAAAGTGGTTTACTTTCACCTCTTCAATTGTATCTAATACTTTAAAAGTAGCTTCTACCTGCTTATTAATATATTCTTTATTTTTCATTTTATTTTGTTCTAAAAACAATTACTAACTATTTAGATGCAAGAAATCATAAAAACTTGCGACAGAATACTGCTTTTTTTTTGTAGCTAATAAACTGTTTTATGTCTCATTTTTATAAAAATTTTCTAACTTCTCTTTTAGGCTCTTTTTAGCTCTAAACATTACAGACTCTACAGATGATAAACTCTTTCCTGTAATTTCTACAATTTCTTGATAGCTTTTCCCATCAATCTTTGCTAATGTAAAAACAATTTTTTGACTTTCTGGAAGTGTATGTATCGCCTTAAAAATAGTTGCAGATTTTTCTTTATTTTCTAATAAAATTCCTGGATGATTAAATTCTGTAAAATAACTAGTTTTATCTAAAGGTATTTCTGTACCCATTATCGTTTGCATAAAAGCAAATCGTTTTTTGGTATTTTTTTTTCTGATGAACTCTAAACTCTTATTGGTAGCAATTCTATAAATCCAAGTAGATAATTTAGAATCACCTTTAAATTTAGAAATAGACTTAAAAATTTCTAAAAACACTTCTTGTGCTATATCTTCTGCATCCTCTTTATTAGGCACAAAAGAAATACAAGTACTAAAAACTTTCTGCTGATAAGCGTCTACAAGCTTACTAAAGGCAGATTGTTTTCCTTCTATTAATTGTTTTATAAATTGTTTTTCTTCCAAATAATTTTTAAAAAAGTAAACATACAAAAAAACCAGATATTCAAAAGATGAATATCTGGTTTTGTAATATTTTTTAAATTAATTTACTCTTTATCAAATAACGCTTTATGAATAATACCAGCCACAATTGAACCAGCAATTGGAGCAACCCAAAATAACCAAGATTGTATTAAATAATCTCCGCCAGCAAAAATTGCCTGACTCATAGAACGTGCAGGATTTACAGAAGTATTTGTAATTGGAATACTTATTAAATGAATTAAAGTTAAACCTAAACCAATTGCAATTGGAGCAAAACCTTTTGGAGCTCTTTCATTAGTGCTTCCTAAAATTATTAATAGAAAAAACATGGTTAATAAAAATTCTGCGATAAAAGCAGATTGCATGCTATATCCATCAGGTGATAACTCTGCATAACCATTGGCTGCAAAACCACCTATAGATTCAAATTCAGATTTTCCAGAAACAATTAAATATAGAGCAGCTCCTGCTAAAATCGCACCTACCAATTGAGAAACAATGTATGGTACTAATTCTTTGGCAGAAAATTTACCAGCTACCCAAAGACCAAAAGAAACTGCAGGGTTAAAATGGCCGCCAGAAATATGCCCAACAGTGTATGCCATTGTTAAAACTGTTAAACCAAATGCAAGAGAAACCCCTACAAAACCAATACCTAATTCTGGATAACCAGCTGCAAAAATTGCACTACCACAACCACCAAAAACTAGCCAAAATGTTCCGAAAAGTTCAGCAAAGTATTTTTTCATAATTTAAATGTTTAGTTAATTAATATTTATTAAAGTTACTAAATTTATTTTTTTAAATAAAAAGTGCAGTTAATTTTTTAAATTAACTGCACTTTTTATAATATATAATGTTTATTACTTTGTCATAGTAACAACTCTCTGTGGTAATGGAGCTTCGTAACCTGCATTACCTAAAGCCTCAACTATTTCTTGTCTAGTATCCCAATAAACATCCCAATATTTATCACAATTAACGTAAGGCATTGCTAATAATTCAACACTATTTTGCCCTAAATTATTTACAGCAACTCGAGGTGCACAATTACCTTTTTGTAATACATTTTTATCGTTATTTAAAACATTTAATACAATTTCTTTAGCTTTAGAAATATCAGAACCATAACGTATAGCAAATGGCATATCTATTCTTAAATTACCAATTTTAGTAAGGTTTGTAATTTTATTTGAGGTAATTGCTGAGTTTGGTATTATTTCCGTCTCATTTTGAAAAGTTTCTATAACCGTTACAAAAACTGATATTTCTTTTACAAAACCAAAAGCACCATTTGTTTTAATTAAATCTCCAACCTTAAAAGGCCTAAAAATTAACAACATAATTCCAGAAGCAATATGCCCCAAAGACCCATTAAATGCTGCTCCTATTGCTAAACCTACACCAGCCAACAATGCTGCAAAAGAAGCCATTGGTAAACCTACAATACCTGCAATAGAAATAATCAATAATAATTTTAAAATAAAACCTAAACTTGTTAATAAAAAAGGTTGTAAAGTTTCATCAATACTTCTCTTTTCAAAGATTTTAGAAATTCCGTTCATCAAAATTCTGATCACCCAAAGACCTATAATTAATGCAGCAATTGCTCCAATTAACTGTAGTCCCCAACTTCCTAAACCTGAAGAAATTGTATTAAAAAAATTCTTTAACGCTTCTGTTACTGTATCCATTATATTCTTTAGTTTTAATTAGTTAACATTTTTATGACACAAGCTTTTTTAGAAAGTCACTTTTAGTTTTTTTACGCTTAGTTTTTATTTTATTTCGATTGTATTTTTTGTATCTTTGAAACCTTAAATTGGTAACTTATTTTTAGTAAATAATTTACTTTTTTATTATTTATAAATTTTACTTATTATGAAACTATTATTTTTAACTATTGGATTTTTAGCAATTGGTGTTGCAGGAATTGCTATTAAAATTTGGGCAAAAAAAGATGGTGAATTTGCAGGAACTTGCGCTAGCCAAAACCCAATGCTTAACGAAAGTGGAGAAGCTTGTGGTTTTTGTGGTAAAACACCAGATAAATTTGATTCTTGTTCAGAACCGCAACATAATTAATCTTTTTATTGTATAATGATTTTATCTATTGTCTTCTACTCTTTTGTGGTTTGCGCAGTAATTCAAATTATATATTATATTTTTTTTTCTAGATTTTTATTAAAAGAAAAAAAAGAGAAAATCAATAGTATAGAAAACCCAATTTCTGTACTCATTTTTGTAAAAAATCAAGCTGATAATTTACAAAAATTCTTACCATCCATCTTAGAACAAGAATATTCAAACTTCGAAATTGTATTAATTAATAATGCTTCTACAGATAATACAGATCAAATATTAGATGATTTAAAAACAAAACATGCCAATATTAAAGTTGTTAATGTAGAAAACAATGAAGCTTTTTGGGCTAATAAAAAATATGCATTAACACTTGGTATAAAAGCTGCAAAATATGAACATTTGCTATTTACAAATGCTAATTGTAAGCCAGTTTCTAAGTATTGGATTACAGAAATGAATAATAAATTTACTACAGAAAGAACAATTGTTTTGGGATATAGTAAATTTAAAAGAGAAAAATCATTTTTGAATATTTTTATTAGATTCGAAAACTTACTAAATGCAATACAGTGTTTTACTTATACAAAACACGGGACTTCTTATTCTGCTTTTGCAAATAATATGGCATATAAAAGGAGTGATTTTTTTAAGGCAAATGGCTATATCAACCATATGAAAATAAAAAATGGTGAAGCAGATTTATTTATAAAAGACGTATCAAATTCTAAAAACACTACTTTTTGTATTTCTGAAAATAGCTTTATAGAATCTAACGGATCAAAGTCTTTTAAAGAATGGTTTCTTCAAAAAAGAGAATTAAAATTTATTAAAAAAAAATACGCTTTTAGACATCGATTTTTATTGAATCTTTTTAATACAACAAAACTATTTTTCATAACTCTTGCAGTAATTTTGTTTTGCTATTATCCATATAAAATAGTTTTAAGCATTGTATTAACTTATTACTTGGTGCAATATATTATTATTGCTGTTTCTGCTAAAAAACTAAAAGAGCCACAAATTATATTTTTCTTGCCTTTTCTAGAAATAGGTTTATTATTGATTCAAATTAGTATATTTAGTGCTAATTTTATTTCAAAACCAAATAATTGGAAATAAACGATAAAAAAATTGAATTAAATATTTCAAAAGCTAAAAACGGTCATCAGGCTGCATTTAGTTTTTTGTTAGACTCCTTTTGGGCTAATGTTTATAATTATCAATTAAAAAGAACTAGAAGTGAGAACGATGCAGAAGACATCACTATTCAAACCTTTTCTAAAGCTTTTGATAAAATACACACTTTTGATGATAGATATGTTTTTAAAACGTGGTTAATTACCATTTCTAAAAATGTACATATCGATTTATTACGTAAAAAAAACGCCTCTATTTTAGCTGAGACTACTATTGAACAAGAAGAAAAGGTATATTTAGTTGCAGATGAAAATCCAACACCAGAAGATAAAATAATTAGAGAACAAAATTTAGCAAAACTATTAAGAGATATTAAACAATTAAAACCTAAATACCAAGAAGTTATTCAGTTACGTTATTTCCAAGAATTAAGCTATAAAGAAATTTCTAAGCAAATTAACGAACCTATGAATAACGTAAAAGTAAAATTATTACGTGCAAAAAAATTACTAGCAGAAATTATTAAGAAGAATTAAAATGAAAAAATCATTTTTAAACTCTTTAGGTCCAGGTTTATTATTTGCAGGTGCTGCAATTGGTGTTTCTCATTTAGTACAATCTACAAAAGCTGGTGCAGAGTTTGGTTTTGGCTTACTTTGGGCTTTATTGTTAGTTCATATTTTTAAATACCCATTTTTTCAATTCGGACCCCGCTACGCTGCTGCAACAGGAGAAACTTTATTAAATGGTTATAAAAAACTTGGTAAAGGTGTTTTAGCTGTTTATTTTTTGCTGAATTTTGCAACTATGTTTACAATACAAGCTGCCGTAACCATTGTTACTGCGGGCTTAGCATCTCAATTATTTGGATTCACAGACAATTTAGTAATTTGGTCACTTCTTTTAATGACAATAAGCGTTATTATTCTTTTAATAGGTAAATATAAATTGTTAGATAATTTAATGAGATACATTATTATCATTTTAACAATTAGTACAATTCTTGCAGTGTCTGTAGCTTTATTTAGCTCAAAAGAAGCCTTTGATGTTAGTCAAATATTACCTTCTGGAACAGTAGAAATTACATTTTTAATAGCTTTTTTAGGCTGGATGCCGGCTCCTTTAGATGTCTCAATATGGCATTCTATTTGGTCTGTAGAAAAAAATGAAAATACATTTATTAAAATTAAGCCTAAAGATGCAATTTTCGATTTTAATGTAGGTTATTTAAGTACTTTAATTTTAGGTATTTGTTTTGTTCTTTTAGGAGCTTTAGTCATGTTTAATTCTGGAGAAACATTTTCTAATAAAGGAAGTGTTTTCGCATCGCAACTACTAACTCTATACACTAAAAACTTAGGTGATTTTTCATATATATTTATTGCTATTGCTGCTTTTACAACCATGTTTAGCACAACAATTACAACTTTAGATGCTTCACCTAGAGCAATGAATAGGTCTTCTAAATTGTTATTTAATAAGAGCTTTAAATTCGGATATTGGTTTTGGATTATCTTTCTTTTTGTTGGCACTTTAATTATACTAAACTTCTATTTAAATGATATGGGAGATTTAGTAAAAATAGCAACAGTTCTTTCTTTTTTAACTGCTCCTTTTTATGCTATATTAAACTATATTCTAATTACTGGAAAGCATACTCCAAAAGAACATCAACCAGGTGTTTATTTAAGAATATTAAGTATAATTGGTATTATTTTTTTAATTGGATTTAGTTTTTGGTTTTTATTTAATTTTTAATTTTTTTATATCAAAATTGTAAATATGAATTCTACTTTAAAAAATAAAACAACATCAAAAAAACAGAAAAATAAGTTACGATTAAAACTTAGCATCATTTTTATTTCCTTTTTTATCTTTAAAGCTATTATTTCTGATTGGGAGCATTTTAAGGCTGGTTTATTTGGATCATTTTAAAACCAATAACTCAAAATAAAACATAAAAACCTCAATTTCAGAAAAGAAAACCACTAAAAAAACAATATCAAACAACTTAGGTCTTAAAGTTTTAATAGCAAAAACACCCCTTAAAATTAGGAAAAGAAGTTGTTTTCATAAAATATAAACTTAATTATTCTAAAAAAGGAAATGATTCAGAATTCTATATTTTTTACAATTTAATTTCCCTTATTTCTTCGTAAATTTGTTCTTCAATTACGATAGAAAATGGCAATAGAATCTGTAATACTACCAGAAAGAGTTAAAAAACCAAATTGGTTACGTGTAAAATTACCTGTTGGTAAAAAATATACCGAATTAAGAGGTTTGGTAGACAAGTATAAATTAAATACAATTTGTACAAGTGGAAGCTGTCCTAATATGGGGGAATGCTGGGGAGAAGGTACCGCTACATTTATGATTTTAGGAAATATATGTACACGTTCTTGTGGGTTTTGTGGTGTTAAAACGGGAAGACCAGAAACAGTAGAATGGGATGAACCTGAAAAAGTTGCACGTTCTATAAAAATTATGAGCATTAAACACGCAGTAATTACCTCTGTAGATAGAGACGACCTTAAAGATGGTGGTTCTATTATATGGGCAGAAACTGTAGATGCAATTAGAAGAGCAAACCCTAACACAACTTTAGAAACATTAATCCCTGATTTTCAAGGAAACACAAAACAAATTGATAGAATTGTAGAAGTTGCTCCTGAAGTAGTTTCTCATAATATGGAAACTGTTAGAAGGTTAACTAGAGAAGTAAGAATACAAGCAAAATACGATAGAAGTTTAGGTGTATTAAAATATCTAAAGGAAAAAGGTATGAGAACTAAAACTGGCTTAATGCTAGGTTTAGGTGAAACTGAAGAAGAAGTACTACAAACTATGAAAGACTTACAAGGTGTTGGATTAGATGTTTTAACAATTGGACAATACTTACAACCAACAAAAAAACACTTACCTGTTAAAGAATTTATAACACCCGATCAATTTAAAAAATACGAAACAATTGGTTTAGAAATGGGTTTTATGTATGTAGAAAGTGGTGCTTTGGTTCGTTCTTCTTATAAAGCACATAAACACGCAAAATAAATTGTTAAAATATTCAAAATTTTATTTTTAAATATTTTTTGGCATAAAATTTGCTTTTAAAAAACCGAAGACAACGTAGTAAACTGTTTTCAACTTGTAAATTATTTGAATTAATTGATATAAAAAAGACTGTCTTTAAAGGGCAGTCTTTTTTTATACCTAAAAATAAAAAATCATCTAAAAAATTAATTTTAGATGA
>CAJQQH010000105.1 GCA_905480405.1 uncultured Polaribacter sp.
GTTCTTGAGAAAATCCTTTTCGATTTCGTAGGTCTTTAATCTTGATTGCTAAGTTTTGATTATTCATTTTAATATATTTTAATGATTACTCAGCAAAGATATTTTCGAATTGTTCTATTGGTTGCGTCATTTCTATGTCAATCTTATGACATTTTCGCCAACGTTCGGCTCAAATGACATATAACTCGTTATATAGTAAGTTTTATTGTCGATATCCCGTAAATAAAACAGGTTATCATACTTTTAAGTTACTCTTATCCCGTAAAGATACTTTATATTATTATTAAAATAAAGTAACTATTTCTCAATTAAATTATTAATCTACATTTCTTTTAGAAAAGAAAAAAAATTCTAAATAAAAACCTCTAAAGCTTTATTATAAGCACTTTCAAAACTCATTGGTTTTATATTTGTATTTGCCTTTTCGGTAGTAAAATAACTTAATAATTTTTCCGTTGGCATATTACCGGTTAAATCATCTTTAGCCATTGGGCAACCTCCATAGCCTTTTATAGCGCCATCAAAACGATTGCAACCTGCTTTAAAAGCTGCATTTACTTTTTCGTGCCATTTGTCTGGTGTTGTATGTAAATGAGCGCCAAACTCTATTTTTGGATATAACGGAATTAAGTTAGAAAACAAATAATTAATAACATCTGGTGTAGAGCTACCAACGGTATCTGATAGCGAGAGTATCTTTACGCCCATTTTAGACAATTTCTCTGTCCAATTACCAACAATATCTACATTCCAAGGATCTCCATAAGGGTTTCCAAAACCCATAGATAAATAAGCAACAACTTCTTTATTTGTTTTATCTGCAATATTTAAAATTGCGTCTAATGCAGTAATTGATTCTGCAATTGTTTTATGTGTATTACGCATTTGAAAATTCTCTGAAATAGAAAAAGGATATCCTAAATAATCTATTTCTTCAAACTGAGAAGCATCATTTGCGCCTCTTACATTTGCAATAATTGCTAATAGTTTACTTTCTGTTTTAGATAAATCTAATTTTGCTAAAACGTCTGCTGTATCTCGCATTTGCGGTATTGCTTTTGGCGAAACAAAGCTTCCAAAATCGATGGTATCAAAACCAACTTTTAATAAAGAATTTATATACAATGCCTTTTTTTCTGTAGATATAAAATGAGATTTTATTCCTTGCATTGCGTCTCTTGGACATTCTATTATTTTGACATTTTTCATCAATTCAAATATAGAGAAAGTAAAGTAGTTCTAAAATTATTTTTATTGATTATTATTCTCTTTTTGGTTAATTTCGTTTCCTCAAATGAATAAGACAAAAATAATATTACCAACTATAGTAATTTCTCAGTTTTTCTGTACCTCGTTGTGGTTTGCAGGAAACGGAGTAATGAGTAATCTTGTAGAAATTTTTAACTTACAAGAAAATGCTTTAGGTCATTTAACTTCTGCAGTTCAATTTGGCTTTATTTTAGGAACTTTAGTTTTTGCTTTATTCACAATTGCAGATCGATTTTCGCCTTCTAAAGTATTTTGTTTTAGCGCAATACTAGGTGCAATATTTAATGTAGCTCTGGTTTTTGAGAATCAAACATTATTTAGCTTACTAAGTTTTCGTTTTTTAACAGGTTTTTTTCTTGCAGGAATTTATCCTGTAGGTATGAAAATTGCTACCGATTATTATCAAAAAGGTTTAGGCAAGTCTTTAGGTTATTTAGTTGGTGCTTTGGTTTTAGGTACTGCTCTACCTCATTTATTAAAAGACATATTAGTTAATTATTCTTGGAAAAGTGTTTTAATTACAACTTCTTCATTGGCCGTTTTTGGCGGATTATTAATGTTATTATTAGTAAAAAACGGTCCTTATAGAAAAGAAAACACCACTTTAAACTTAGCCGCTTGTTTTAATGTTTTTAAGAATATAAATTTTAGAAAAGCAGCTTTTGGATATTTTGGACATATGTGGGAATTGTACACTTTTTGGGTATTTACACCTATATTACTCTTAAAATACCAAGAATTACATTCAGAAATCGTTTTTAATATTCCCATATTATCATTTATAATTATTGCAGCAGGTAGTTTTTCTTGTGTTTTAGGTGGCTATATTTCGCAAATTTTAGGTGTTAAAAAAACTGCTTTTAGTTTTCTTTTAGCATCCTGTTTGTGTTGTATTATATCACCTTTTATATTTAATTTTTATAATGAATATCTTTTTATAGCCTTCTTAATTTTCTGGGGTATGGTTGTAATTGCAGACTCACCTTTATTTTCTACTTTAGTTGCCCGAAACGCACCTTCTAAAGACAAAGGGACTGCTTTAACTATTGTAAATTGTATTGGTTTTTCAATAACAATTATTAGCATTCAACTTGTTAGTAGCTTTATGAATTTTACAGATTCTAATTTCATTTTTATGATATTAGCTATCGGGCCTATTTTTGGATTAATTAGTTTAAAAGAAAAACACAACTAAAAATTGTTATTAAACAATAATTTACCCTTAGAATTAACTTGATTTTCAGCTCTTTTTATAGTAAATTCGTTATAATATGTAAAAAAGTTAGAGATGAAGAAATTTGTATTTTTTTTTATTGTTAGTATATTTATTTTTGGATGCCAAAAAGGAAAAGAAATTAGCTCTTATAATTCAGAAAATTGGTCTAAAAGATTTATAAATATTAACGCTAAAGATTCTCTAGAATATGGTAAATCTTATCTTTCTGTTTATTCTCAAATTTATAGTGTTTCTGAGCATAAAACACACAACCTTACCGCGATGATAAGCATGCGAAACACAAGTGATTTAGATACAATTTATTTGCTAAAATCTAAATACTACGATACGCATGGTAAATTGGTTCGTACGTATTTTAATACACCTATTTTTTTAGCACCTATGGAAACTACAGAAATTATTATTGATGAAGTAGATGTTGAAGGCGGTACGGGTTCTAATTTTATTATTGAATGGAAAATACCAGCAAATTGCCCAGAACCTTTATTTGAAGGCATTATGAATTCTACAGTTGGGCAACAAGGTTTATCGTTTTCTACGCAATCTAAAAGAATACAATAATTTTTTACACTAATATTAAAGCTGCAATGGCAATAAAAACAACTATTTGCATCCATTTAAGATAGATTCCTGCTTTTTTATTTTGTCTGATATAAATAGAAATACTACCTGCTAAAAATGCTATTGAAGAAAATATTATAAAAGATGTAAGTATAAATAAACCTCCTAAAATATAAAACTGAGCAATCGTAGAAATTGTATCAGAAAATAAAAACTGAGGAAAAAAAGCTAAAAAGAAAATGGTTACTTTCGGATTTAAGACATTCATCCAAAAACCTGTTTTAAACAATTCTATTGTAGATTTTTTTTCTACATTACTTGTAGAAAATGTAATTTCTGCATCACTTTTATACACTTTATAAGCAAGATAAAGTAAATACAACGCTCCAAATAGTTTAATAATAAAGAATATAGAAGGGTTCTCTTTTATAATTGTAGAAACCCCAAAAGCAACTAAAGTAGTATGAATAATACAACCAGACATTAAGCCAAATACGGTTGCTAAGCCATATTTTTTACCATTTACAATACTTTGTACTAAAACAAAAATATTATCAGGTCCTGGAGAAATAGATAGAATTAAAGTTGTTAAAACAAAAGATAAAAGCGTTTCTATCATAATCAATTAAATTCTACAGCAAAGTAATAAATTATAAATTAGACAATATTGCTTTGTTAATTCGTTTTACCAAACCAGGTCCTTCATAAATAAAACCTGTATAAACTTGTACCAAATCTGCACCAGCTTCAATTTTTTCTAAAGCATCTTTTTCTGAGTGAATACCTCCTACTCCTATTATTGGGAAAGATTTATTAGAATTATCTGCTAGATATTTAATAACCTTAGTACTTTGGTTTTTAATTGGCAAACCACTAACACCGCCATTACCTATTTCTTCTAAACGTTCTTTAGAAGCTTTTAAATTACTTCTAGTTGTAGATGTATTTGAAGCTATTACACCATCAATTTTAGTTTCTGCAACTAATTCTATAATTTCATCTAATTGCGCATTATTTAAATCCGGAGCAATTTTTAATAAAATTGGCTTTTGTTTTTGCTCTAAGTTATTTAATTCCTGACAAGCAGAAATCAATTCTAATAAATAACTTTTGTCATTCAATTTTGCATGACTACCTACATTTGGGCAACTTACATTCAACACAAAATAATCTACATAAGGATGTAAACCTTTAAAGCATTCTTTATAATCATCGGTATAATTTTCTGGTAATGTTTGTGTATTCTTACCAATATTACCTCCAATAATTACGTTGCCTTTGTTCTTTTTTAATTGTTCTATCGCAATTTTTAAACCTTCGTTATTAAAGCCCATTCTATTGATAATTCCTTGATCATCTTTTAAACGAAATAGTCTTTTCTTAGGATTACCAACTTGTCCTTTTGGTGTAACAGTTCCTATTTCTATAAATCCGAAACCAAAATTGGCTAACTCATTATACAAAACAGCATTTTTATCGAAACCAGCCGCTAAACCAACAGGATTTCTAAAAGTTAATCCAAATAAATTTCTTTCTAGTTTTTTATCATTTACTTGATAAACACTTCTAAAAACATTAGAAACTAAAGGGATTTTACACAAAAATTTTACCAATGAAAATGTAAAATAATGTATCTTCTCTGGATCGAAAAGGAAAAAAATTGGTCTTATTATAAGTTTGTACATAATTTATTAAATATAAAAAAAGCTCCATAAAGGAGCTTTTAGATTATCTTAAAACAGCATCTAAGTTTTTTTCAAAACTTTGCTGTAATTTTTGCATTATTTTATCTATTTGTTTGTCTGCTAAAGTTTTAGTTTCGTCTTGTAATACAAAACTTACTGCATAAGATTTTTTACCTTCTGGTAATTTATTACCTTCATAGACATCAAATAAATCAACTTCCTTTAAAAGTTTTCTTTCCGATTGAAAAGCCAAATTATATACTTCTTTAAATTCCGTTTTACTATCAATTAATAAAGCTAAATCTCTTTTTACAGAAGGAAATTTTGATAAATCTGATACTTTAATATTCTTTTTGCTTGACAATTTTAAAACATTGTCCCAATTAAAATCTGCAAATAAAACTTCTTGTTTAATTCCGAATTCTTTTAAAATAGAACGTTTTACAACTCCAAAGTCTACCAATTTAATTTTACCTAAACTTAATGTAATTCCTTCAGAAAAAACATCATTTTTGGTTGGTGATGTTTTTAAGTTATTAATTCCTAATCTTTCTAAAACAGAAGTAATCATTCCTTTTAAATAAAAGAAATCTGAAGTTGTTGCTTTTGTTTTCCAAGACTCTTTTGTTCTGTTACCAGTAACAAATAATGTTAAGTGTTTATCTTCTTGATATTTTTCATTGTATTTATGATATGTTTTACCAAACTCATAAAACTTTAAAGAATTATTTTTTCTATTTATATTATAAGAAACAGACTCTAAACCACTAAATAACAATGACTGACGCATTACACCCAAATCATTACTTAAAGGGTTTAACATAGCAACATTCGCATCGCTATTTATGTTTTCAGACAAGGTTGCATAAGATGCTTTTGTTAATGAATTTGCCATTGTTTCATTAAATCCTAAAGAACTTAATTGATCTGCAACAACGTTTTCAATCTTTGTTTGCTTGTTAGAATCGAAAGAAATTGAGGTGTTTAACTTATGAGAAAACTCAATATTATTATAACCATACACACGTAAAATTTCTTCAATAATATCAGCTTCACGTTGTACATCTGTTCTGTAAGAAGGTATTGTTAAACCTAAACCACCTTCTGTTTCACTACTAATTTTAATCTCTAAAGAAGCTAAAATATTTTTTATTGTTTCTTTTGGTATTTCTTGTCCAATTAATCGATAAGCACTTTCGTAAGAGAAAAATACTTGAAAATCTTCTACTTTAACAGGATAAAAATCAGAAACATCAGAAGCCATTTTTCCACCAGCATATTCCTCAATTAACAAAGCTGCTCTTTTTAAAGCATATTCTGTCATGTTTATATCAATTCCTCTTTCAAAACGGAAAGAAGCATCTGTATTTAAAGCGTGTCTTTTTGCTGTTTTTCTAACAGAAACAGGATTAAAATACGCACTTTCTAAAAAGATAGAAGTTGTATTGTCAGAAACACCAGATTTTAATCCGCCAAAAACACCACCAATACAAAGCGGTGTAGATTCTGCATCACAAATCATTATATCATCTGCAGAAAGTGTTCTTTCTACTTCATCTAAAGTTGTAAACTTAGTACCTTTCTCTAAAGTTTTAACTATAATTTTATTTCCTTTAATTTTCTGAGCATCAAAAGCATGTAATGGTTGCCCTAACTCATGCAAAACATAATTTGTTATATCTACAATATTATTTTTTGGTGTTAAACCAATTGCTTTTAATTTATTTTGAATCCACTCTGGAGATTCTTTTACAGTAATATCTGTAATTGCAATTCCGCAATAACGAGGAACTAAATCTTTATTTTCTACTTCAACATCAAAACGTAACGTTCTTTCATCTACATGAAAATTACTTACAGACGGAGAAATTAATTCTAATTTAATGTCTTTTTGAATTAATCCTGCTCTTAAATCTCTTGCAACACCATAATGGCTCATTGCATCAGATCTATTAGGCGTTAATCCTATTTCGAAAATAGCATCTGTTTCAATATTAAAAACTTCTGCAGCTGGCGTTCCTTCTTTTAATTTATCTTCTAAAACTAGAATTCCATCATGTCCTTTACCAAGACCTAGTTCGTCTTCAGCACAAATCATTCCATGACTTTCTTCGCCTCTAATTTTACCTTTTTTAATTTTAAAACTATCACCTTTATCATCATACAAAACAGTACCAACAGTAGCTACAGGTACTTTTTGGCCAGCAGCAACGTTTGGAGCACCACATACTATTTGTATTGGGTTTCCATCTCCTAAATCTACAGTAGTAACTTTTAAACGATCTGCATTTGGATGCTGAATACACGTTAAAACTTTACCTACAACAATACCTTTTAAACTTCCTTTTATAGATTCTTTGGTTTCAATTCCTTCAACCTCTAAACCTAAATCAGTTAATAGTTCACCTGTTTTAGTAGGTTCCCAATCTATCTGTAAAAATTGCTGTAACCAATTGTATGATATTTTCATATACTCTTTTTGAATATTTTAATGACGGCAAATTTACCATTTTAAAAGATTTTTATCAACTTATTTAGCACAAAAAACTATTTAAAAATGTTAGTATTTTATTGTAAATTCGATTATAATTTTAAAATAAAAAAATGAAATATTTTATACTGATTATCAGTGTTTTATTTTTATTTTCTTGTAATAAAGAAACAATTAAAACACTAGAAAAAGGTAGTTATAGAGCCGTTTTAAAAGTGCAAGACAACCAAGAGTTGCCATTTCTTTTTGAAGTTAAGAATGATTCTTTGTTAACCATTTTTAATGCTGATGAAACAATAACTGTAGATGAAATTACTTACAAAAACGATTCTGTAAGAATACAAACACCTGTTTTTGAAGGATATATTATTGCTAAAATAGAAAACGGAACCTTAAACGGAAGTTTTATAAAACCCAGTTTAGATAGAATTGTACCCTTTAAAGCAATAAAAAGCAACAATCGATTTTCTTCAAATATAGTTTCAACCCAAAATATTACTGGAAATTGGGAAACCATTTTTAGTAAAGGATCTGGTTATGATGAATATCTAGCAAAAGGGATTTTTAATCAAAAAGGAAATAATGTTACGGGTACTTTTAGAACAACTACTGGTGATTATAGGTATTTAGAAGGCATTATAGATAGAGATACATTAAAGCTTTCTACTTTTGATGGTGCACATGCTTTTCTTTTTAAAGCAAAAGTTACAGATTCTACAATGAATGGTTTTTTCTATTCTGGAAACCATTGGAAAGAACCTTTTACAGCTAAACTAAATAACAAGTACGAATTACCAAATGAAGAAAACTTAACTCAGATTAAAAAAGGGTATGAAGAGTTCGACTTTTCTTTTCCGGATACTAGAGGAAGAATTGTTTCTTTAAGTGATCCAGAATTTAAAGGCAAAATTGTGATTATCCAGATTATGGGAACTTGGTGTCCTAATTGTTTAGATGAAAGTAAATTTTTAGTAAATTATTTAAAAGATAATCCAAATAAAAATATTCAAGTTATTGCACTTGCTTTTGAAGTTGCAAAAACAAGAGCAATAGCTTTTAACAGAATTAAACGCTTAAAGAAAAGGGTTGGTATTACCTACCCAATTTTACTTGCACAATTTGGAAATTCTGCAGACAAACATTTAGCGCTACAAAAATTACCAATGCTAAATAAATTAATCTCTTACCCTACAACAATTTTTATAGACAAAAAAGGCAGTGTAAGAAAAGTGCACACAGGTTTTAATGGACCTGCAACAGGAGAAAAATATATAAAATTTAAGAAAGAGTTTAAATCTTTTATAGATTTACTTGTAAACGAAAAAGAATAACATCTTTACTTTTTAATTAAAAATAATGCTGAACAAAATACCAAGTTACATAAAATATATTTTTAGTAATTTTTTACTACTTATAGTTTTTAATCTAATTTTTAGAATACTCTTTTATTCTTTTTTTGCTGAGTTAAATACGGCAACTTCATCAGAAATTCAAAGAGCTTTTTGGCTCGGTTTACGTTTTGATATTAAACTTGCTTCCATAGCTATTTTTCCTTTAGCTTTTTTAATACTAATAGTAAATAGGCGTTTTTTTGAATATAATTTTTATAAAAAATTAGCGAACACTTATTTAGTGATTGCATATATAGCATTAACACTCGTATATTTAATCGATTTTGGATATTACGACTATTTATCTATAAGATTAGATGCAGCTTCTCTTCGATTTTTAGAAGACTTAAAAATATCTTCTCAAGTTTTATTAGAAAGTTATCCGGTATTTAAAGGCTTACTAGGTCTTTTTGTTTTTGCTTTTCTAATTTTTAAACTTTCTAAATTTATCTATATCAAATTTAAAAACACTCAAAAACAAATCTCTAAAAAACTAAAAGCAGTTTATTTTATTACCGCTTTTTTGTTACTAGCCTTTAGTATTTATAACAGTTTTACACATTATCCTTTAAGATGGAGTGAGGCTTTTTTCTCTAAAAATAATAAAGTAAATCAGTTTGCTTTAAACCCAGTTTTATACTTTTTTGATAGCTTTAAATTTAGAAGTGAAGGCGTAAACATGGATGAATTTAAAAAATACTATCCTGTTATTGCTAAAGAACTAAACTTACCTAAAAACAAAATTTCTTTTGATAGAAAAATAGTTTTTAAAGACTCTTTACAAGGCAAACCAAATGTAGTTTTTGTAATGTTAGAATCTGTTGGTGTTAAACCTTTAAGTTATTATGGAAATGCTATAAATAGTTCTCCTAAAATAGATTCTTTAATTCCTAAAAGTTTAAGTTTTTCTAACTTTTATGTACATAAATCTGGCACAGCTGCAAGTGTTTTTGCTAGCGTTACAGGTTTGCCAGATATAGATGATGTAAAAACAGCTTCTAGAAACCCAATGATTATAGATCAACGTATTTTGTTTGATCAATTTAATGGTTATGAAAAGCTATATTTTTTAGGAGGAAGTGCAAATTGGGCAAACATTAGAGGGATTTTTCAGGCTAATATAAAAGGTTTAAAAATCTTTGAAGAAGGCAGTTATGATACAGAAAACAGAGCTGATGTTTGGGGTATTGATGACTATGAGCTCTTTAAAGAATCTGACAAAGAACTGAAAAAATTACATCAACAAAAAAAACCTTTTGTAACTTATATACAAACTGCATCTAACCACATCCCTTTTACTGTGCCTGATAAAAAAGAAAGCTTTACTCCTCTTTCTAAGAATGCTGTTTCAGAAATTTTATTAGAAAAATCTGGTTTTAAATCTGTTGCACAATTAAATGCTTTGCGTTATTTAGATTTTAATGTTGGTCGTTTTTTAGAAAGAGCAAAAACTGCTGGATATTATGATAATACGGTATTTGTGTTTTTTGGCGACCATAATACTGCTATGAATAGAACCGATAAATTTACGAATGAATATGATTTAAACATTCAACTACAACATGTTCCTTTACTAATTCATGCTCCAAAATTTGTAAAGTCGAAAGTAATTGCTAAAAATGGTAAATTAATAGATATGTTTCCTACCGTTATGAGCTTGCTTAAAATGAATCATACAAATTATACGTTAGGTAATAACCTTTTAGATACATTAAAAACTAAGAACTCATCCTTTGTTTATCTTAAAATAAAAGGTGAACCTGCAGTTGGTTTACTACAAGATAGTTTATATTATTCGCAAACTAACCTTTCTAAAACTAAAGGTTTATACAATTTAAAGAGTAAAAAACTTATAGATATAAAAAAGGAATATCCGAAGAAATCAGCTGAAATGGACAGTCTCTTAAATGCCTATTATCATGCTACAAAGTACTTGTATTATAATAATAAAAAATTAAGCAAATAACTTTTTTTCAACTTTTTTAAAGACGTAATAATATAAATTTGCTAAAGTAACTCCTGTTAAAATACCTACAGAAATATCTAAAGGAAAGTGTACACCTAAGTACAACCTACTATATGCAAATATTAAAGGGAATAATATAATAAAGTATATGTATTTATACTTTTCTCTTAATAGAAGAATAACAAATACAGAAAAAAATGTAGATGTTGTTGCATGACCAGAAATAAAACTATGACTCTGTGGGTTTATTAACGTTCTTAATAAATGCTTAATTTCTAAGTCGTTATTTGGTCTAAGCCTTCCTACTGTGTCTTTAATTAAATTTGTAAACTGATCTGAAAAAGCTACTAATAAAATTAGTGCCAAAATTACAAATCCACCACGTTTCCATCCAAAACTTTTTATTACAAGAAAGAAAACAAAAAGAAACAATGGGCTCCAATAAAGTTGATTAGTAATTACCAACCAAAATGGATCCCATTGCTCGCTTCCTAAATTATTTAAGAATATAAGTAACTCTTTGTCTTTATGTATTAATGAATCAAACAAATTATTTAGCTATTTCTAAAATTTCTACTTCAAAAACTAAATCAGATTTTGCAGGAAAAGGCCCATATTTTGCTTCACCAAAACCTATATAATAAGGTATAAATAATCTTGCTTTTTCACCAACTCTTAAAGTTGCAGCACCTTCTTTAAATCCTGTAATCATTGGCCTATTTACATCGTCTAATTGAAAAACAAATGGTAAACTATTATCTTCTGTAGATTGAATTCTATTACCATCTGCAGTATATAATGTAAAGTGAGACTTTATAGGTTTATTTGTAACCACTTTTTTACCTGAAGGATTCTTTTTAAGCATTAAAATACGCAAACCAGATTCTGTTTTAACTCCTTTAGATTCATCCATTTTAGCTAAAAAAGTAACCTTATCTTTTAAGTACTTAGAATATCTAGCAGCTTCTTCTGATTCAGCTTTTTTCTTTACTTCTTTTTCAGTTTCACTAGATTTTAATAACTCAGCATCAAAAACTTCTGCTGCATTAAACGAATTTGCTTTAGCTCCAATTCTAATAATTTTAACCGTATTAATTGTATCGCTTTTTCGAATACTATTAACAGCTACCATTCTTAATGAATCTATAGCACTGTTTAATTTTAAAGAATCTTTAATAGTTGTTTTTAAAGATGATAATTGCAATGAATTTAATACTGTTTTACCAAAAACAGTATGTTTAGCATCTAAATAAGGAATTTCTTTATGCGTAATAAAAAACTGACTACCATTTGCATTAGGTCCAGGATTTGCCATAGACAATACACCAGCATCATCATGACTATTAATTAGCTTTCCGTTTTCATCCTTTACAAATTCGTCTCCAAAAGTAAAACCTGGCGTACCTGTTCCTGTTGCTGTTGGATCTCCTCCTTGAATTATAAAGTTATCTACAACTCTATGAAAAGTTAATCCATCATAATACTTAACACCTTTAAAAGAATCTGAAACATGAGTATTGGTTCCTTCTGCCAAAGAAACAAAGCTAGCTACCGTCATTGGAACTTCGTTTACAAAAAGCTCTACTAAAATATCTCCTTTTTCTGTTTCTATTTCTGCATACAAACCATCATCTAAGGTCTTGTATTTAGCTGGTGTAGATGTACAACCAGCTATTAAAATAAAAACAACAAATATGTATGCTAATTTTTTCATCTATTTTTTTAAGATATCTAATATTTCAATTTCAAAAACTAAAGCAGAAAATGGCTTAATTAATTGTCCTCTTTGTTGAATACCATAACCTAATTCTTGAGGAATAAATATTTTATATTTAGAACCAACTTTCATTAATGCTAAACCTTCATTAAATCCTTTGATAAACTGATTTGCATTCGATTCGTAAGGTTTCTTTTTATCAACTGTACTATCAAAAACCTTACCATCAATTGTTGTACCGTGGTAATGGATTCTAATTTTATCAGTAGGTAAAACATTTGGTCCTTTTCCTTCTTTTAAAACGATATATTGTAAACCACTATCTGTAGTTTTAACACCTTCTTTTACTCCATTTTCAGCTAAAAAATCTTCACCTGCTTTTCTTACCGCTCCAAATTTAGCTTCTGCATCTTTAGCTCTTTTTTCTGTTTGTTGCTTCTGAAAAAAACCTCTTAAAAAAGTATTTAAGTCTTTTTGAGCAATTAATAAGTTTGTAGAATCTGTTCCGTTTCTATAACCTTGCAAAAATAAATCTGTATTAGCGTTTTCTAAATTAGCTTTTACTTTAAATGCCATATCCATTCCTAAAGCATAACTTGCAGAGTCTATTTCTGACTCTAAAGATTTAACATCCGCTTTTTGATTTCCACATGAAATCATTGTTGCTGTAACTGCAAAAATTGCTAAACTTTTTATTACTCTCATTTTTTTTATTTTATATTTATTAATTTAACTGTACTCTTTATCGATTTATTTAACCCAATTTTATCTCCATCTCCAGTAATACCAAAAGCACTATAAGAAGGTATCACAAAGGTAATTGTTTCTCCTATTTTCATCAACTTTATTCCTTTTTGTAATCCAGAAATAAAGTCTTCTTTATCAACTATATATTTTTTAACGCCTAAATTTTGTTTACTATACAAAATAGAGTCATTTAAATCTGTAATATTATACTCAAGAGTTACCTCGTTTCCTTTTACAGGTTTTGGCAAATCTCCTTCGATTTTATTTATATATGTATACCAAAATCCATTTGAAGATTGTATGTATACTTTTGTAGAATCTTTTTTTATTAATTGACTAATTTTTTCGTTTTCTACTTTATTTAAAGCAATAGCTTCTTTAATAGTTTCCTTATAAAGTGTTGTAGATGTTTTAGGATTAATTGGTCTTCTAGGTTCTATTTTTGAACAAGAAAAACAAATAACTAATAAAAAAAACAAACAGCTACTTCTCATAAGACACTTCTAATTCAGACTTATAGTTTGGTAATAAACTTGTAAATCTAGTTATTGTTTCTTCCATTGAAAGGCTAGACTTTCCGCCAGCAGCATTATCATGTCCTCCTCCATTAAAATGATTTCTAGAAAACTTATTTACAGAAAAAGCACCTTTAGAACGAAAAGAAATTTTAATTATCCCTTGATCATTGTCTTCTATAAAAATAGCAGCAAAAATAATTCCTTTTAAAGAAAGAGCATAGTTTACAACACCTTCTGTATCTCCTTTTTTGAAATTAAAACGGTTAAGATCTTCTTGCGAAAGTGTAATGTAAGCAGTTCGCGATTCTGGAATAACTTTTAAATTGCTTAAGGCACAACCTAATAATTGTAAACGTTCATAACTATTGGTGTCGTAAATGTTATTATGGATTTTAGTGTTGTCAGCTCCTTTTTCAATAAGCTTCGCTATAATCTCGTGTGTTTTATTTGTGGTAGAACGGAATCTAAACGATCCGGTATCTGTCATAATTCCAACGTAAATGCAAGTTGCAGTATCAGCATCAATTAAATCGGCATCGCCTAGCATGTCAATAAAATTATAAACCATTTCGCAAGTTGAACTCATGCTTACGTCGCTATACGTGTAAGTCGCGTAATC
>CAJQQH010000106.1 GCA_905480405.1 uncultured Polaribacter sp.
TGAAGCTTCTACAACATCTAATTTTGTGATATCTACAAACGTAGTTTTTATACCTAATCTTGGTGTAAAGTTTTTTAAAAATGCATACGTACCACCATAAATGGTTCTACTAGAAACAATATGTTCTCCAGTACCAACTAACTGTAATAAAACAGGTGTAATAGCGCCCATTCCAGAAGCAGAAACATTTGCGGTTTCTGTACCTTCCATTGCCGCTAAAGCATCTCCTAAATATAAATTACTTGGTGTTGTATGACGTGAGTATAAATGACATCCGTCTGTATTACCTTCAAAAGTATCAGCCATTGTTTTTGCCGATATAAATGTATAAGTAGAAGAATCTGAAATCGAAGGATTTACACCGCCAAATTCCCCGAAATACTGTAAATCTTGAATTTTATCTGCTGGATTGAATTTCATAATATTAGTTTTTTTACAAGACAAAAAGACAACTAATTAGAATTAAAATCAATATAATAAATTAAATATAGATTATTTATCTACATTTGATTGAATTAATAATTTAAAAAACTAACAATTGTTCTTTAAATTTAATTTTTTAGAAAATTTATATGCTAGATATCACAGACAAAAAACTCATAAATTTATTACAAAACGATAGTAAACAAACCACGAAGCAGTTGTCTTTGCAATTAAACCTATCAGTAACGGCTATTTATGAGCGAGTTAAAAAGTTAGAAAACCAAAAAGTGATAGAAAAATACGTGGCAATCATTAATAAAAATAAAATTGAAAAATCTTTTTTAGTTTTTTGTCATGTAAAATTAATTCAACATTCTAAAGAATATGTAACCACTTTTGAGCGTGAAATTTTAAAGTTAGAAGAAGTTTCTGAATGTTTTCATGTTAGTGGAGATTACGATTATATCTTAAAAATCTATGTAAAAGACATGGACGAATACAGACATTTTATGGTTACAAAATTAACAGCAATCAAACATATTGGAAGCACACATAGTACTTTTACAATTGAACAAGTAAAAAATACGACAGCAATAAATATTTAATCTAAAAATATGCAATCTATCCGTTATAAATTTATTGAACTTACCCTTATTTTCATATTAATCCCAATAAGTTATATTTTTGATTATTCACCTATAATAAAATTAATTATTGGTCTTTTAGGTTTTATATATATTACCTATATTTTATTAAAAGTAGAAAAAAACAAGCTACGTGTCAGTAAAAATATTGATTGGAAAATTTTTTGGAAATCAACACTAATAAAACTATTAATTATAGCAATTATTACTGCCATTTTTGTTTGGCTAACAGACTCAAAAAGTCTTTTTATTGTTCTTCTTAACAAACCAAAGTTATGGATTATGATTATACTTTTTTATTCTCTTTTTTCAGTTTACCCACAAGAGCTTATCTATAGAACGTTCTTTTTTCAACGCTATCAAAATCTATTTAAAAATGAGCTCCTTTTTATTCTTGTTAATGCAGCTTTGTTTTCTTTAGCACATATTTTTTTCAAAAGCAACCTTGTACTAGTTCTTACTTTTATTGGAGGCATTCTTTTTGCTTACACTTATAAAAAAACAAAATCTACATTATTGACTTCTATAGAACATGCTCTTTATGGTAGTTGGTTATTTACAGTTGGCATGGGAGCTCTACTTGGTTTTCCCTCTTAAAAAAAATAAAAAACAGCTTTAAAGCTATTAAATTTACAACTTCATCAATACTATTTTCTCTGATTGAGTTTTTATCAATTTACTATAAAAGTCTTTCAAATCTTTATAGTATTGAGCACCAACAAGAGGCTCATTAAATTGAAGTATAGAAATTGTTTTTATTTTAGTGCCTATTTGTTTTACTTGAAATTTAAAAATACCAATATTTTCGGGCAAACCAATAGCCAAAAGCTCTGGTAGTTTTTCGACTTTATAACCTTTAGGAATTTCAATATTAACTCTATTAATCGTTTTCCATGCATTTGAAAAATCAATTGGAAATTTTCTTTCTTCTAACTTAAACGGATTATTATGTTTAGTTAAAAACAATAAAGGCTCTATGTACAATTTACCGTTAATTTCTTCTATTAAATCTTCACTAGAAAATTTAATTTTTTTTACAATCGGCTTAATAAGGTTCTTTTTATTTTCTATTTTAAAATCCTCAACTTCAATACTATTATCCTCTTCATATTTGAGAACCAATTCTTCTTCTTTAATATGATTGTAATTATTTCTAAAACTTAAAGCATTTAAATTTTCTAATTTAGTTCTAATAAAACCTTCCATAGTAAGGTCCTCAGAAATTTTAACCATTAACATGTTGTCTTCTATAGCAGCTTTAGTTGGTGTTAATTTTACCCAAGAAGAGGTTCCGTCTTTTTTAACAAGTCTTCCATCCCAGTTTAAATCTCTTTTCGGTAGTATATTAGGAATACTGTTTTGCTCAGTAGCATCTAACAATAAATATGTTTTACCTGGAAATTGAACCATCGAAATCACATAATCAAAACCTTTTAACGTAGGAAATAAAGGAACTCCGTTGCCTCTTGAACTTACTAAAACAGGGTTTGCGTTTAAACCAGCAAAACGCAACATTGATGTTAACATCAAATTAATATCGCCAACATTACCAACTCCTTCTTTGTATGCTTTTTTTACACCGTTATAAGTATATTTATCTTTGTAACCATTCCATTTTACTTTAGATTTTACAAACTGAAAAATTGCCACTATTTTTTCTAAATCTGTTTTTGATGAAGATATAATTGAATTTATATCATCTTTATAATAGCTAGACTTCTCTAATTCACTTCCAAAAGAAGAAGATTTATAAATTTGCTTACTAACATCATTCCAATTAGAAGACAAAAACTTCCTTTCCCCTCCTAATTTAGTAAAATTAACCTCAGTAATTTCAAATTTAAGACCGCCTCTATAATTTTTAATACTATTTACAAATGGTTCATTATTTTTTAATGCAGGTATATTATTCTCTAAAAAAGTATAATTCTTAGCTTCGTAATTAATTTTATTATAATCATATGTAGTCCTATTTGCATCTCTAACCCCCGCACTTCCTTTACCTGGATTCTTTACTGTATACGTTATGTTTTTACTTTTAGACTCTTCTTTTGGTTTTATAAAATAAAACCCTTTTGCTCTTTTATTAAAAACATAATACTCTGGAATAGAAATTTCATAACGTATTTTTTTTACTGGAATATTGTATTGAAATTCTAAGTCATCAATTGTTCTTGTATAAGGAGAAACTAATTTATATTTAATCTCAATTACAGAGCCTTTATTTACTTTTGGAAATGTAATTTTTTTTAAAGTTGTATACTTGTTTCTTTTCTCCTCAAAAACACTGCTTTTAGATAATTTTGTCTTTTCAACTTTGCCATTAACTAATGAAAAAGTATATCCTTTTATAGATGTTACAGATTCTTCATCCCCACTTTCTGGCTTGTAAAAAGCAACAGATTTTGTAGCAAAATCGAGCCCCTCTTTTGTGTAAATTTTTATCTTTTCATGTATCTCAGTAACAATTTGAAACCTACCTTCTCTTTGCAAAAACTCATAATACGTTTTCCTATTCTTATACAAATAAGCTGCATCTGCTGTTGAATCTAGTGGGTAAAATTCTTCTTCTAGATTTTCTTTTGATACTTTCCCAAATTTAACTTCTTGGGCGTAGGTATAAAATTGTATAAAAATTATTGATACAAAAAGTAATTTCTTTAACATGCTTATTTTTTTATAATTGCAATTCTAATATTCTCTAATTTGGCAATACTTCTTCTAAAGCTCCTGTAAATTTTATAATCATCTTTAGGATAAATTCCTTCCTTAATCATAATCGATTTTTTATAAGAAAAAGTACTGCTATCAATTTTTTTAAAGGCAATAGAATAGCTACCAAATTTTGTGGTAAGTTCTTTATTTGTAGGTAAAAATTCTAAGTTATAATTAGCAGGTATTTTAATAATATATTCATCTATATCTTTATAACCTCGGTTAATCTTTAAAGGCAACTTTCTTTTTCTATATCTCTTAGGTATGTAGTTTTCTTTATTAAAAACATTTACTCTAAACAAATATTCTTTTTCATTAATTGTTGCAAAATTCTGAATAGACAATTCTAAATCTTCAATAAAAACCACATTATCTTTGTCGTTATTTAGCTTAACCGAATTTACTTCTAGGTTATTATTATAACTCCAAACATTAGATTTATAATTTTTTATTAACTCTTCTTCAGATAAGTTTACTAAATTAAATTTACTGTCATATTGTGTTCCTTTAGATGTTCTTTTTAAAGTTGCTTTTACATTCCCTTTTTCATTAAAAGTGATTTCTCCTTTTATCGTTTGAAGATTTATCTCATTTTTATAAGAAGTAGTCCTTTTAATAACACCTCCATCTGGTTGTATGACTAACACATCTCTATCATCTGTAAAATCTCCCAAAAAGCCAAAAGGATTGGTTTGACTAGTACACTCTAACCAAATATCTTGCCCATTATTTGGTATATTTAAGATTGCATGATTACCCTGAAAAGAAGAAAAATCTTTATCTATATTTCTTTTCTCATTAGCATACACCAAAGTAAAATAAGAAGTTACACCAACTACATCCAACAAAGCTTTTGTATAGTTAGTTAAACCTTTACAATCTCCATAACCAACTGAATCTACTTCGTCTGCTGCAATAGGCTGCCAACCACCAATACCTACTTGCACACTTATATAGCGTGTTTTATTTTGCATAAACTCATAAACAATTTTAGCTTTTTCTATTGGATCTTCGATACCTTTAACCAATTCTAATATTTTAATTTTAGTTGTTTCATCAAGAATATCTCTTCCTGCAATTAGAAATTTGTGCATCCATTGTCCAAATTCTTCCCAATTTGTAAATTCGCCATAAACACCATCTAAATTAAATTTATCTAGAGAAACAATAACCTTTGGCAGCATTTCTCTTGATGATATTGTGTTGCTCTCATACTTATAAGCTTTCTGATTTACCAAAGAATACTTTAATTCTGTTGTAGACTCTTGTTTATCAATCTCGAAACCTTTAAAATTTTGTTCTTTTTTTCGCCAAGAAATTGCCTCTTCATTTTTTAAAATATAAGAACTTTTTTCTACAGAAACATAATAACCATTTACAGGAAACCACCAAGGAATAAAACCAGTAGTAGTTGTTTTATATTCAGACTCAAAAACTAATGTATAAGGGTAAGTAACGGGTGTATAATCTACATATTTTACTCTAGAATCTGAGTACAAAGTACCGCCATCTACAGCGCTAACATCTAAGAATTTATTTTTAGAATACTTTTTTATTTCATTACCAAAAGCATCGTATATCTTAGCAGACAACTTTGTTATTTTAGTGTTGTTATCATAGCTTTCGCCAATTCTTGCATCTGTATTACCTAGTTTATTTAATACAGTAACTATTTTTCTTTTCCTTACCACCATCCTGTTAATAGCTTCAATGGTAATTTCAATAGAATTATCTCTAACAACAGCATTTGCATCCTCCTTTAATTCTATTGGAATTAAAAGTGATGAATATTCTTTTTTTTGAGAAAAAATTGTAAACGAAAAAAATAAGGTAAAAATAATTAGTAAGGGAAACTTAAACATTTATTCTTTTTAAATTAGCAACGCTAATATAAAAAAACAAAACCCAAAACAAATGTTTTGGGTTTTTAAAATTTTAAAGGTTAAATAATAATTGCTTATTATTTGTTTGCATGTGATCCATCACAATTACCATTTGGGTCTTGTGTATTACCACATCCGCAAGGTCTATCTGCTTTATTAAGTTTCATATTTATATGTGTTTTAAATTAAAAATTTATGTTTATTAATATAGAATTACGCTTTCGTTTTAACCTCAAAAGACATTTCTACTAAATCATCTACAAACTTATCTTTTAGATCTTTAAAGAATGATTTAGATTTATATTTAATATTAAAATCTGCTCTATTAATATTAAAAGCTTCACTTTTAAAAATTGATACCCCTTCTACAACAGATAAACTTGCTGGTATTGTTACACTTTTAGTAACATCTTTAATGTTTAAATTTCCTGTTACAGATAATTTACCATTTGCATTTTCAACATTTGTAATTACAAACTTAGAAACAGGATAAACGGCTACTTCAAAAAAGTCTTCATTTTTTAAATGACCAACAATATTTTCTGCTCCTTTACTACCTTTCATATCTAGGTTAGTAATTGTGTTCATATCAATAACAAATTCTCCTCCTTTTAAAGCTCCTTTTTCAATTAACAAACCACCACTTTTTAAAGCTACAGTTCCGTTATGAGCTCCTCCTGGTTTAGTTCCTTTCCAGTTTAAAACTGATGCGGCAAGATCTACATTATTTAACTCTGCAATATTGGTTTCAACTTTTACAGCTTCCTTTACTTCTACTTTTTCTTTCTTTTCACCTTTACATGCAGTTAAAACTGATGCCACTAACATTAATGATAGGATTACTTTTTTCATATTACGTATATTATTAGATTGTTTAATTTTACTTGAGTGCAAATATATAGTAAATTTATTTTCCTTGGAAAATACTTGATAGATATTTCCTATTCTTTATTCTTAGAATCTATAATTATGGTAATAGGTCCATCATTAATAAGTGAAACTTTCATATCTGCACCAAACTCTCCTGATTCTATTTTCTTATCAATTTCTTTCTCTAAACTAGCAAGGAAATTTTCATATAAAGGAATAGCTACTGATGGTTTTGCAGCTTTTATATAACTTGGCCTATTCCCTTTTTTTGTGGATGCCTGCAGTGTAAACTGGCTAACAACAATAACTTCACCATCGATATCTAATAGAGATGTATTCATCACTTCATTTTCGTCATTAAAAATACGAAGATTTGCAATTTTACGAACTAACCAATTAATATCTTCTTGTGTATCTTCATTTACAATTCCTAAAAGAATTAGCAATCCTTTTTTAATAGTAGCAACTTTCTTTTTATTGATAGTTACACTGGCTTCAGAAACTCTTTGAATAACAATTTTCATAACTATTCGTTATCTTCTTCGTTCCAAATATCTGTTCTAAAATGCTCTTTTTCTTCTTCTCCTTCTAAAATTTGTAGATAACTTTTATAACGAGACCAAGAAACTTTTTCTTCTTCTAAAGCTTCTTTTACAGCACATTGTGGTTCTTTTAAATGTAAACAATTATTGAATTTACAATCTTGTTTTAAAGCAAAAAACTCAGGAAAATAATCTCCTAATTCATATTTATCAATATCTACAATACCGAAACCTTTAATACCTGGAGTATCAATAATTCTTGCATCAAAATTTAAATCAAACATTTCTGCAAAGGTTGTAGTGTGTTGGCCTTGTTTATGTTGATCTGAAATTTCTTTCGTTTTTAAATCTAAAGAAGGCTCTATTGCATTTACTAAGGTAGATTTACCAACACCAGAATGACCAACAAACATAGATGTTTTACCAATCATCATTTCTTTAACAGCATCTACATTCTTATTTTCTGTAGATGACACTTCTAAACAACGATAACCAATAGCTTCGTATATATCTTTTAAATATAAAATTTCTGCTCTTTCTTCTAGTTGATAGGAATCAATCTTATTAAACACCAAAATAGTATCTATTCGATACGCTCTTGTAGAAACCAAAAAACGATCTATAAATGCAGCAAATGTTGGCGGGTTATTTATAGTTATAAGTAAAAAAACCTGATCTATATTTGCGGCAATAATGTGTATTTGTTTAGATAGATTTACAGATTTTCTTACTATAAAATTATCTCTATCTAAAATTTTTTTAATTACTCCTGTTTCTTCTTCTCCTTTCTTGTCAAGATCAAAAACAACTTTATCTCCAACCGCAATTGGATTGGTACTTTTTATACCAGATATTCTAAATTTACCCTTCATCCTACATTGATAAAAGACTCCATCATCAGATTTTACTTGATACCAACTTCCTGTAGATTTATATACAATTCCTGTCATTATTACAAAGATGCAGAATTAAATATGATATTTAAAAATAGTTACGATGTATTTATAAATTATTCTATAAAACAACATAGAAACCTAAAAAACATATAGTTATAATAAATAAAAATGGCTAGAAATATATTTTAAAAAAGCAACTAAAAGTGTTTTACTAAATCATTTTTTATAAAATTGTATATTCGCTTCTAAATTTAAAAATACAGATGAATAAAACACTCGTTATTATTGCACTTTTTGTAACCCTGTTTACAAACGGACAAACAAATCTTTACGAAAACCCTCAATTTGATTCTATTGCAAAAAATCATAAATCTCTTGCTGTTTTGCCTTTTGATACTCAAATAGAATTGAGAAAAAAGCAAATGAAAGAAATGACTGCTGAGGATTTAAAAAAACTAGAAATAAGTGAAGGAAAAAGTATTCAAAGTGCTTTGTATTCTTGGTTTTTACAAAGAAAGAAAAGAGGTAAATTAACAACAATAGAATTACAAGATCCTAAAAAAACAACTGCTCTTTTAAAAAAGAAAGATATTACACACAAAAATATATTGGATTATACTCCAGAAGAATTAGCTAAAATATTAAATGTAGATGCGATTATATCTGGCGATTATAAAACAAACAAACCAATGTCTGAAGGAGCATCTGTAGCTCTTGGTTTGTTAATTGGTTTTTGGGGTACAACAAATAGCGCTACAATAAACATGAGTGTTCATAATGCAAATGATGGAGTTTTATTATGGAATTATAATAAAAAAGTTAGAGGATCTATTGGTAGCAGTCCAGACGACTTAATAAATAAGTTAATGAGAAAAGCTTCTAGACGTCTTTCTTATACCAAAAAGAAGTAAAATAAAAAAAACCGCCTATTGGCGGTTTTTTTTATTACTAAAAAGTAATTATCCGTTAATCACCTTTTCTTGATGATTGATAGATTCTTGATGAACTGCTTTAAACATTTTTAAAACAAACTCTTCACTTAAACCTTTACTTTCACCTTCTAAAATCATGTTTCCAAGAATTTCGTTCCAACGTTTAGACTGTAAAACAGCTACGTTTTTCTCTTTCTTTAAACCACCAATTTGTTCAGAAACTTTCATTCTTTTTCCTAAAAGTTCAATTAATTGATCATCTGCTACATTAATTTGAGCACGTAAGTTATTTAAAGAACTTTGGTACACTTCATCTGTATTTGTTTCTTTCTTAACTTTTAAATCTTCCATAATAGCTTTTAACTTTGTTGGAGTAATTTGTTGAGCAGCATCAGACCAAGCATTTTCTGGGTCAAAATGAGTTTCAATCATTAAACCATCAAAATTTAAATCTAAAGCTCTTTGAGAAACATCCTGAATCATTTCTCTATTCCCTGTAATATGAGAAGGATCATTGATTAAAGGTAAGTCTGGAAATTTATTTTTGAAATCTATAGCTAATTGCCACTCTGGATTATTTCTATATTTCGTTTTTTCATACGTAGAAAATCCTCTATGAATTGCTCCTAAATTTTTAATATCCGCAGTATATAATCTTTCTATACCACCTAACCATAAAGCTAAGTCTGGGTTAATAGGATTTTTAACCAATACTATTTTATCTGTACCATGTAATGCATCTGCAATTTCTTGCATAATAAAAGGAGAAACGGCTGTACGCGCACCAATCCATAATAAATCTACATCATGTTCCAAAGCTAACTTTACGTGCGCTGCATTTGCAACTTCTGTACAGGTTTTCATACCTGTTTCTTCTTTTACTTTCTTTAACCAATGTAAACCAATTTCTCCAACACCTTCAAACATTCCTGGTCTTGTTCTTGGTTTCCATATACCTGCTCTAAAATAGCTTACATCAGAATCTTTTAGTTCGTGTGCAATTTTTAAAACCTGCTCTTCGGTTTCTGCACTACAAGGCCCTGCTATTACTAGTGGATGATTTAATTTCATATCGTCCAACCATGTTCTTAATTCTTTTGTATTCTCCATTTTTCTACTTGTTTTGGCTTATTATTTTATGCCGTTTAAAATTTGTTTTATATAATTTGTATTCTCCATTTCGTTAAAAATTTCAGAGAAATTATCTTGTTGCATCAACTCTTTAAAATGTTGTAAATTATTGATATACTCTTCTAATGTTTCTATTACGTTTTCTTTATTTTGTTCAAAAATTGGTGTCCACATTGCTGGTGAACTTTTTGCTAAACGCACAGTTGATCTAAAACCTGAACCTGCCATATCAAAAATATCGCGTTCGTTTCTCTCTTTATTAATAACCGTTTTACCTAACATAAATGCGCTTATGTGAGATAAGTGCGAAACATACGCAATATGCTTGTCATGCGATATAGGATCCATGTAACGAATACGCATCCCAATCTCTGTAAAAAGCTTTAAAGCTTTTTCTTGAAGCTTAAAAGTTGTCTTTTCTACTTCACAGATAATATTCGTTTTCCCAACGTATAAGCCGGATATAGCTGCTGTTGGTCCAGAATTCTCTGTTCCTGCAATTGGATGACATGCTAAAAAATTTCTTCTTTTAGGATGATGTTCAACAACCTTGCAAATTGCTTCTTTTGTTGATCCTGCATCTACAACTAAACCATTATCAGAAATTTTATCTAAAATAGTTGGTAATAATTTTACTGTTGCATCTACCGGAATTGATACAATTACCAAATCTGCATTTACGATATCATCTAAAGTAGCTTTCTTGTCAATTAGATTCAATTCTAAAGCCTTATTTAAGGTTTCATCTTTTCTACTAATTCCATGAATTACAACTTCTGGATTGTTTTTTTTAATATCGATAGCAAAACTACCTCCTATTAAACCAATACCAATCATGTATATATTCTTCATTTCTTTTTACTTTTCGCCTTTAGCTTTTGGCTATTAGCTGTTCACTCTTAACTAATAGCTAGTTACCAACAGCTGCAAGCCTATTTATAGCTTCTTTAATTATATCTGTTGTTACACATAGCGAAAAACGAATATATCCTTCTCCTTGAGAACCAAAAATGGTTCCTGGAGTGATAAAAATATCATTATCGTATAAAACTGAATCTGTAACTTCTTCAGATTTTTTTCCTTTTGGTATTTTTGCCCAAACAAATAGTCCTGTTGCATTTTTATTATAGGTTGCCTCTAACTTATCTGCTAATTGCCAAATTAATTTTCTACGTTCTTCATATATTTTATTTTGCTGTAAAAACCAATCGTCAGATAATTGTAATGCTTCGATTGCTCCTTTTTGAATTCCGTAAAACATACCAGAATCCATATTAGATTTTACTTTTAAAACTTCATTAATAAACGCAGCATTACCTAATAACATACCAACTCGCCAGCCAGCCATATTAAAAGTTTTACTTAAAGAATTTAATTCTAAAGCAATGTCTTTTGCTCCTTTTACTTGTAAAATACTGATAGGATTATCATTTAAAATAAAACTATAAGGATTATCATTAATGATTAAAATATTATGTTTTTTACCAAAAGCAACCAATTTTTCAAATGTTTTTAAAGTTGCATCTGTTCCTGTTGGCATATGAGGATAATTTACCCACATAATTTTTACTTCTGATAAATCTTCTGCTTCTAATTCTTCAAAATTAGGTTGCCAATTCGTTGCATCACTTAAATTATAAAAAAGTGGTTCTGCTCCTACTAATTTTGTTACTGATGTATATGTTGGATATCCAGGATTTGGAATTAACACTTTATCGCCCTCGTTTAAAAAAGCCATAGAAATATGCATAATTCCTTCTTTACTTCCCATTAAAGGTAAGATCTCATTTTCTGGATTTGATTCTACAGAAAACTTGTTTTTATAAAAAGTAGCAATTGCATTTCTTAATTCTGGTAAACCTTGATAAGATTGATATTTATGCGCACTTGCATCTCCCAAACTATTAGAAATTGCTTCCAAAACTGTTGCTGGTGGTTGTAAATCTGGAGATCCAATACCCATATTAATAATTGGTTTTCCTGCAGCTGCTAAACCTCTAACTTCTCTTAACTTTTTAGAGAAATAGTATTCTTGAACTGTATCTAATCTTTTGGCAGGTTTAATCATTTTCTCCCGTTTTTATAAGTTCCTAAAATTTTAAATTCTTCTGCCATTATTTCTATAATAGCTTGTGCTTTTTCGTAATCTTTATAGGTTTCAAAAGTTACATCAACAAAAAAAGAATATTTCCAAGGTGTTTCTATTACAGGCATCGATTGAATTTTTGTTAAGTTCATTTTACAATCACTTAACACGTTTAAAATAGCTGCTAAACTTCCTCTTTTATGGTCTAATTGAAATTTTATAGAAGCTTTATTAACTTCTTCATTATTTTCTGGTTTTTCTGTTTGTACAATTACAAACCTTGTAGAATTTGCTTTTATTGTCTGAATTTCGTCTTCAATTACTTCTAATCCAAAAATTTCTGCGGCAATTTTAGGTGCAATTGCTGCAATACCAACTAAATTTTCTTTAGCTATTCTTTTAGCAACTTCTGCTGTATCTACATCTTCTACTAACTTAATATGGGCATGTTTTTTAAAAAACTCCTTACATTGTAATAGTGCCATTGGATGAGACCAAACTTCCTTAATATCTTCTATTTTCTGTCCATTTAAACACATTAAATGATGATGAATATTTAAATACTCTTCATTAGTAATATGCAAATTATGCTTATCAATTAATGCATAATTAGGAATAATAGAACCTGCAATAGTATTCTCTAAAGCCATAACACCAAGATCTGCAGAACCGTCTAATAAACTATCTACCAACACATCAAAAGACATGCATTCTTTTAATTGTATAGTAGTACCATAAAAGTCGCGTGCAACTTTATGGTGGTTTGAGCCTTCTGCTCCTTGTATGGCTATTACTTTATTCATTTACTATAATTAATATCAAAAAAAAAGTCTCGAATTAAATTCGAGACTTTATATATTTTAAATGTTTTTAACATCACTATACACAGTCTCTCCTTTTATTGTAAAAATAAAAGTAAAAATAGAAACGTGTAAAGTTATTATTTAACATGTTTAATCTCATTGTATTGAAAGACAAATCTAAAGATTAAATTCAGATAAACAAGTATTATTAAGAAAGTTTGATCAAATTTATGAATTATATAATTTCAACTAAATTTATTATTTAAAATTCAAATTATCTTAGATTTCATTTAAATAAGTGTAATTTCTAACAGAAAAAAAAACGTTTAATTGACTTTTAGATTTAAAAAAAACTACAAGTAGATTCTGTATTTTCAGTTTTTAATTAAAGAACGTGTTTCTAAGTAGTTTAATACATAACTCACATTCTTAATTTTTTCAGTTGTAATTAATTCTTCAGAATAAACTAAATCACTCTTATCTGTATATTTTGATCTTGCTACATAAACCGTTATATCTGTAAAATCAGCAATTAAAAGAGTATCTGTATAAAGCATAGTAGGTGCCGTATCTATAACAATGTAATCGTATTCTTTTTTAACCGAACTTATAAAATATTCGAATTTCCCATTTGAAAACAATTCTGCTGGTGCAGAAGGAATTTCTCCTGAGAACATAACATCAAGATTGGTTTCTCCAATAGTATTGTTTGTAATTAAATTTCTAAAGTCAAATTCTTCCCCAATTAAATAGCTAGATAAACCTTTTTCACCTTCTTTATTTAAATAAGTATCTATTTGAGGACTTCTAAAATCTGCTTCAATTAACAATACTTTTTTACCTAAAGCTGCATATGCAATTGCAGTATTAATTGCACAAAAAGTTTTCCCTTCTTTACTTTTACTTGAGGTAACCATTAATACTGATGCTAATTTACTTGCCTCTAAATTTTTTAATTTAAAATTAATATTTGTTCTTAATTTTCTAAAATCTTCTGCTAACAAAGAACTATCATTAATTCCTCTAAAAACTTTATCTTTAAATGTAAATGGAATATTACCCAATACCTCAGTGTTATTTACATTAGCATAAATATCTTCTTTTGTATGAATTCTAGTATCTACAAAAAATATAAGATAAAAAATTACAAAAGGCACAACTAAACCAGCAACAAAAGCTTTAACATAAAGCATTTTAGGGCTTTCTGAAACAGGAATTAAATTAGTTACTGCATAGTCTACAACCTTAACAATTGGCACAGTTATAACCAAGTTTATTGCAGCTTCTTCTCTTCTTTGTAAAAGAAATATAAATAAGTTTTCTTTTATAGATTGTTCTCTTTCTATCTCTCTTAAAATCTTTTCATTCTTAGGTATTGTATTAAAAAAACCGCGATTTTTAACATCAACTTTTTTAATATTTCTAAGCGCAGTTTCAGATTTTTTTTGATACGCAATAACAGATGTTAAAATACTCTGCCTTAAATTATCTATGTTCTGCTTTAAGTTCTTTACTACAGGATTATTAGAACCTCCACTAACTCGTAACTTACCAAAATCAATTAATTTTGTATTGTAAAGGACAATTTGATCATTAATACCAGTAATACCAATACCTACATTTGAAGGTAAGAGTTTAGAGTTATTTTTATTTATTAAAGAAGTCTTTAAAATTCTAGCTACTTCTAGCTGAGTTTCTAAATTTACTTTTTGAGTGTTTGAATTGGATTTATCAGATAAATTATGCTCTGTATCTAAGTTAATATCAGTTAGATTATTTCTTTCTTTAAATATTTTTTTCTTACTCTCTATAGAGTCTAACTCTTTTGTTAAATATCCAAATCTTTCATCAACAAAATCAATTGTTCTCTGAAAAATTCTCTTTCTATCGTTTACTCCGTCTAAATTAAATTGCTCAATAACTTCATTTAATATAGCCTCTGACTTTGCACTACTTTCATTTCTCAATGAAATTTTTAAAACCTCACTATTCTTACCTATTTGTTCAATTCTTAAACCAGATAGTAATCTTAATGCAGCTTCCTTTTTCTTAAAAAATCGAACTTTAATTTTTTTATTTGCAATTTTCCCTCTAGAATTTAGATTATCAAATTTCAATAAAAAAGGTAAATTAGTATCCAGTAAATCAATTTGATTATATTGAACCTTCCATTCTTTTAGGTTAATATCAGAAATTAAATATCCATCTTCTAAAAAGTCTACTATATATTCTCCACTTTTTGGTAATGATGTTAAAGAATCTATTGGAGAAGCTTTAAAAGGCAGATTCCAAACTTGCTTAAATTTTATTTTATCTATAGAATAATACCTTATGTTTAAATCTAATTTTTCTACAACTTTCTCTAGAATTCTATAAGATTTTATGATCTCTATCTCATTTTCTTGATTTACCTTAAAATCATCAAAAAGTGTACTTAAATTACCTGGTAATTCTATTTCGTTTGCTTTCTGACTTGTAATTTTAATTCTTGCATTGGTTTCATAAATTACTGGACTATACCTTGCAGAATAAAAAGCACCAGTTACAAAAAGAACAATACACAACAAAAACCATTTCCATTTTCTTGTATATTTAAAAAGCTCTTTTTTTAAATTAAAAGTCTCTTTCTTTTTGTGTTTTATGAACGGAGGTTTCATAGTATAAATCTAGTTACCTTATTACTATTAGAATCGTTGTTAAAAGAAGTGAAATTGCAGACATTACAGAACCTGCACTACCCATAATACCAGAACTCTTAATTTTATTAAGATTCGGGTTTACAACTATAACATCATTCTGTTTAATATAATAAAAATCACTACTAAACCAATCTGTAGATGTTAAGTCGATTCTTTTAGTAATTTGAACACCATCTATTTCTCTTAATATTAAAATATCTTTTCTAGAACCATTAATGGTTAAATCACCAGCATAACCTAAAGCTTGTAATACGGTAACCTTATTTTCTGTGACTGAGAAAGTACCAGCTTTTTGAACATCTCCTAAAACAGTAAATTTAAAATTAAGAATTTTTACGCTAACTGCAGGATCTACAACATGCTCTCCATCAATTAACAACTTTTTAATATATACTTCTAATTCCGAAGTAGTTTTACCTGTTACTTTTAGAGATCCAATTACTGGAAATATAATATTTCCTTCTTGCGAGACTAAATAACCCTGTAAGCGTAAAATATCTAATAAACTAGAATTTGCGGTAACATTATTTTTTAAATTATAAGGTACAACAGACTCTGGGTTTAAAGCTGTTACATTAATATTGATTATATCATTTGCCTGAATTTTAGAACTAGTAAACTTTAATCTCCTTAAATTCACATCATTAGAATCCTGAAAATAAAGTACAGATTTTTTTGAAGCACACGAAAACAAACAAAGAAACATTACAAAAAAAGCAATAAATTTATAATAAGATCTATTTTTTAAAAACATATTTTTATATTAGTTATTAGGCCATATCTCTTAACCTTATTGTTTTAACTTCTGGTTTTTCTGATGTTAAAATTTTCTTTTCTTTAGATTTAGACTTCTTTTTAAGTTTATTTTTTAAATATAAGTTTTGAACTACAGCAACAGAAATAGCCCATAAAAAAAACAAGAATATTATTAGTTTGTTTATTGGTAATTCATTGAAGGCAAACACACCTAAAACAACCATAAAAGAATAAATAGATACTAATGTAGAAATTTTCCAATGTTTAAAACCTCTTTTTAAAAGCACATGATGAATATGCGTTTTATCTGCAGTAAAAGGACTTTTTCTTTTCATCATTCTTAAGGCAAAGACTCTTAAAGTATCAATAAGTGGAAAACTAAATAATGCTAAAACAAAGACTGGAGCTTTATCGTTTTGAATTAAAAATTCTGGATTAAAATTAACACTCAAAAAACTTACAGCAAAATAAGAAAGAAGGAAACCAACTACCATAGAACCTGTATCTCCCATAAATATTTTTTCTTTTTTTGAAAAATTAAAAATCAAAAATGAAATTAAAGATCCTACTAAACTCAAACATAAAAAGAACATAGAATCATTGCCATTAAAAAAGAAGAAAACACCAAAAAAAGATGTGATTGTAATAGCATAACTACCAGCTAAACCATCTACACCATCAATTAAATTATATGAATTTATAAATAAAATATAAATGAAAACTGTAATTGCTATAGAAACAGGATAATACAATTCATAAATACCAAATAAACCATATAAATTTTCTATTCTAACACCAGTCATTAGTATTATTGCAATAGCAGTAATAACTTGCCATAAAACTTTTTGCTTCGCTTTTAAGTCTATTAAATCATCTATTAATCCTAAAAAAAACAAAAGAGTTGTAGCTCCTAAAACACTAAATAAGGTATCATCTTTAAAATAATTACCTAAAAATGTAATTATCAAGTTTATTGCAAGAAAAATACCAATACCTCCTAAATTTGGAGTTCTAACTTTATGTACACTTCTGTGATTAGGCTTTGCCATTAACTTCTTCATTTTTGAAACCCGAATAATTACAGGGTAACATAAATAAGAAATAAAAATTGAAAGAGAAAATGCAATTAATGGCCAGAAAAAGCCATAATCTAAACTTAAATTTATTGATCTTAGGGACAAAATCATAATAATGGGGGTATGATTAGTTAATAATTAAACACATAAAAAAAACACAAAACACTAAAATACAGTGTTTTAAAATTAACCTTAAGTATTACTATATGTTAAATATAAGATTTTTTTTTATTATAACAAATTAACGTTTCGTTTTTTTTAGTTTGTAGAGACCTTTGCTTTTAATAAATACCACAAAAATAAAGGTGTAGAAACAAAATTTCTACGCCATAATCTTTTAGGTTCTTTTAATAACCTTGGAAGCCATTCTAAACCAATACTTATCCAAATAGCACTCGACCTTTCCACTGTACCTGCATAAAAATCAAACACAGCACCTATAGAAACTGTTATTGTTGCATCCAATTTCTTTTTATTTAATGATACCCATTTTTCTTGTTTTGGGGCCGTCATACCTACAAATAAGATATCAGGACCAAAATTATTCGCTTCTTCAATCATCTTTATAGAATCTTCCTCAGAAAACTCAGGTTTATATGGTGGCGAATAACTACCAACAACTATATTTGGGTATTCCTTTTTAATTTTTGCTTTAATTAGTTTTAAGGTACTTGGAGCTGCACCTAAGTAAAAAACTTTTTTCTTTTCTTTTTCGGCATGCTCAAGTAAATATTTATGAATGTCTGCACCTGCAATTTTTTTAATAACTTTTCCTCTTAAAAATTTTGCTGCAAGTACAATTCCTGTTCCATCAGGTAACAAAACATCACTTTCTAACAAAGCCTCCTTAAAAAGTAGATCTGATTTAGAAACACAAAAAGAATGTGGGTTTATTGTATTTATAATCGTTTTCTTATCTAAATTTATCGTTTTTAAGTCTTCTGAAAAGACATTTTTATCAATGATTTTTAATAGATTCATGTTTTTTAATTTGAGAATTTAAATCAACTTTTGATAAGCTTCCATCAACAGAACATAATAAGCTTTATTACTATATTTTTCTTTTACAATATCAAATCCATTTTTTCCTAATTCTTTTATTTTATTTTCATCATTCCAAAGCGAATAAATTTTATCTGCAAGATCCTGGCTATTAAGAGGCTTAAATAACACTCCATTTATATTATTTTCAATAATTTCTGGATAACTACCAAAATCTGGTGCCATTATTGGAACTTTTTGCGCCATAGCTTCAGGAAAAACCATAGCAAAACCTTCATAACATGCACTTGTATGTGCTAAAAATTTAGATTCTGCATAAAAAGTTTTCATTTCCGCTGCATTTAACATACCTCTTAGCGTAACATTATCAGGTATATCCAACTCTTTTTCATAACCAGGTCTCATAAGACCAGCAATATGAAAAGGTATATTAGGTAATTTTCTAGCTGCAGATAAAAGCACAGGCAAACCTTTTTCTGGACTTATTCTTCCTGCAGAAGCAACATATTTTTTATTTTTAAAATCAGATTCTTCATCTATAATTTCTTTCGTATAGAAATTTGGAATAACAGAACATTTATCTTTATTAAATCCGTTTGCAATAAGTTTATTTTTTTGAAACTCATTTAAACACAAAAAAGCATCTACATAATCTTGGTATTGACCTGAAAATCTTGCCCAAAAATTTCTTAAAGCATAACCAGTACTTTTTAATATTGATCCTTCACAATTATTAATAACACAGTTTAGTTCTTTGGAAGCACCAGTACATTTTTCGCAAATTTTTCCTTTTGTAAAAAATAAGCCATTAGGACACAACAATCTATAATTATGAATTGTCATAGCTATTGGAACACCAAAGCTTTTAATTATAGGTAAAATTGCTGGCGATATTAATGGATACAAGTTATGTATATGAACAACATCTGGGTTCTCTTCTTTTATAATTTTTTTAATTTCTCGAACAGATTTATTGTTTTTAACTCCCAAAAAAAATGCCTTTACTTTTCCAAAAGACATTGTTTCTAATTCTTCACTGCTTCTAAAATACGTAATTACTTCATGGCCATTTTCTTGTAACAATTGCATTTGTGCCTCTACAACCGCCTCTTCGCCACTGTGCTTTCCATATTTATTATGTATCATTAACACTTTCATACAAGTAATTTTTTATAAATACTATTCAACTCTTCAACTTTTCCTTCCCAAGAAAAATCTTTTGCCCTTTCTAAAGCTCCTTTAGACAAACTAACTCTATAATTCTCGTACTTATCTAATTTTACAATTGCATTTTTAATATTGATAAAAACCTTACGAGGTTCATCAACAGGAATTTTTATTCCACAAGAATCATTAATCACAAACGAAAACCCGCAATGATCTAGACTAATAACAGGTAAACCCAAAGAAATACCTTCTAAAATAACTGATGATGTTAAATCTTTTAAACTTGTAATTACCAAGGTGTGTGAGCTTTTCATAACATCTAATGCAACACTTTTTTCAATCCAACCATACCAAGTACAGTTTTTATGAATTTTTAATTTCTTTGCTAAATTTTTCCATTTCTTGGTTTGTTTTCCCTTACCTAGAATATGTAATTCCCAATGAACATCTTTTTCTAAAAGAGCTAAACTTCTTAATAAAACATGCAATGCTTTACCTGATGTATGCTGCCCAGACCAAACAATTTTAAGAGGTTCATTTTTATCTCTCCTAAGTACTTTTATATTTGGTAAATCGACTGTGCCTACCTCTGTAATAATTTCTGATTCTTGATTCCAAAGCCTTTTTATGGATTTTTGAATATCTGGAGTTGCTGCAATTAAAGTTGATTTTTTTTTATTTGCAGCTAGTCTTGGGCGATTTAAAAATATTTTCTGAAAATCATTTATAATATTTCTAATTCCATGAAAAACTTTACCATTAAAATCAAATAAAGAAAATAGTTTCCAAGGCACATTCTCTGTTCCGCCAATAGGCCCCCAAACAAAAGGTTTTTTAATTCTCCATAAATAACCTGGTTCTCTATACCCTACCATATTTAGTTGGTGAATTAGATCGAAATTTTCTTTCTTATCTAGTTTTTTAGCTAAAGAAAAAGCATTTTTTTGCCAAACTTTATAATACCAATAATACGAAGGTGGCCATATTTTTCTTAAAAAACGATTTCTTTCTTTTTGTATAAAATAGAATTTTAAATTATTGTTGGGTATTTTAGACAATTGTTCTAAAATATCTTCTTTCCATTTTTCTTTTTCGACAATAACATGAACTTCATGCTGCTTACTTAAACCATTTACAAAACTCCATCCCATACCTGGTTCCGATCCTCTTTTAGGACTACAAGCATAACAAGAAATTAATATTTTAAGTTTTTTATCCATTAATAAAGTTTAGCATTTCTGTTTCAAAATCAGATTTTTTTTGCTGATTAGAAGCAATCATTATTTCTTTTAAAAGAAAAAGAGACAACATTATTTTTATTTCTTTTAGTTTAATTTTTTCTGATACGTAATCAACTAAATCTTCTTTATCTTTTCCTTTTAATAATCTACCAATTTGAAAATGATATTTTATTAAGTCGAAATACTCTAATCCTTTTTCTGAAAAGTACTCAAAGTCAAAAGCTGTAAAACCATCTTTTGTTTTTACAATATTCCAAGGAGCAAAATCTCCATGCTCATAAACTTCTAAGTACGACTCTGTCGTTTTTTTTAGGTTTTCTTCTAAAATAGATAACTCACTGTTTAATTCATTATCTATTAAAAAATCTTTAATCTGCTTAACTCTAAAGTGCTCTTTTAGCAATAGAGAAGTTTCTTTTTTAAACGGTTCAATAATTTTTAAAACATCTTCATCAGAAATATCATTAATATTCCCTTCTAATTCCGGAAGTATAAAAAACGGAATTCCATTAAATTTAAAATGTTCCATTTTAAAATTTAATGTTCCATTTTTGGATAAAATCTTCAAAGCATTAATTTCGTTATTTACATTACTGACTCCAATTTCATTAATTGGGAACTTAGCATACCCAAAAATTTTATTTTCTACTTGTAATTGAATAACTACTTTATCTTTTAACGTAGCGTTATAAATGGATGATGTGAATTTTTTATCGAATTTCTGATTCAAAAAAAGAATAAAATCAGAATTTTCATAAACTTTTAAATCAATCATTTTCACAAATAACTTGTTAAAATGGACACAAAAAAATTTTGCAATGGTTTTAAAGAATTTTGCTTTTTTAGAAAACGGGTTATACAATTTAAAAGATTGTTTTGCCAACAAACTTTTACCAACAGCTAAAACTACTTTTGGGTTCTTGGAACTGGGCACACACAAATAAATGTCTTCGGAAAAAAAACTAATATCTTTCATACATCTTTTTCATTAATATTGAGTACACATCTTTTATTATTAAATCTGGTGTTTTACTAACATCTATTTCAAAATACCTTTTGGTATCTGCGAAATCCTTATACTTCTTTACTTGGTTTTCTAACTCAGAAAAAGTTACTTCTTGTTTTCTTTTATAAATAGTTGCCGCATCTGTAACTAAAATAAAATATAAGGCAGGTTTTTTTATAAATAATCTGAAAAATTTTGCTAAAAAAATACCTCCTCCATATCTATACCTTTTATTATCTGCAATTAAATCGTCATAATACCTATCAAAAATAACCAAAGAAGACCTTACTCTTAAAGGCACTATATTCTTAAGCCAACCTAAATTATACTGGAAGAAAAAGTAACATAATTTTACCAACGATTTTAACTTACTATAAGGCTTATACTTATGAGGATCTGTTGTAACAGTTATTTTCTTCTCTGTATTTTCAATCGGTTTTAAATGAAAATAATTTGTTTGTCTAAAAGGTAAATTTGAATTTACTAAACCATTTATAATTGTTGTTTTCCCAGATCCATCAGGACCTAAAAATGCAATAGAAATTCCTGTAGGAAATAATACTCTTTTTATAATTCTTACTTTATCTTTAAACCAATAAGAAATTGTTGGGTTTCCTTTTTTAAGATTTAAAAGTATAGTTTCTTTTTCATTATTAATTAATTCTAAATTATCATTTAAAAAGGCATCTTTTACCTTTTTACTATCATTTAACAAATAAGTATTTAAGGTTTCTGTACATTTAGTTTCATCTTTTAAAAGCAACATTTTTAAGTATAAAAAAACATTTTCTTTTAAATCTCCTTTTGTTATTTTTTTTAAGAAATAATGAATAAATTCTTGATGAATCGCTAGAATATTAATATCTCTATAAGTAGTTTTGTTATTAAAAATCTCTTCTTCAGAAAATAATAGAACATGTTTTCTATGAAACAAACCATAAATATCTAAATTTAACATTTTCTGATTCTCAGGATTATATAAAAAGATATTCTTAGCATATACTTCTTGATGATAATTTTGAACTATTTTAAAACCGTTTATTTTACAAAATGATTTTAAAGTTTTTTCTATCGATAAAAAATCTTGCTTCTTAAATAAAATATCAACATCATTCTCTGTTGAAAATTCAGAAAACAAATCTTCATAACCATTCGTGATTACATAGTCAATTGATTTTTTTTTCAAGTATTTTAAAAAAGAATGAATCATTATTTTTATAAATTTTGATATAATAAATTATAATTATCTGCAAAGTTTTTTACTGAGAATTCTTGCTCTGCTCTTTCTCTTGCATTTTTAGCTATTCTATTTGCTAATTCTTTATTTTTCTTTAATTCTAAAATTGCATTCCCCCATTCTTCTGCATCAAACGGGTCTACTAAAAAACCAGTGTTTTTATGACTAACTATTTCTGGTAATGCACCTGCATTAGAAACTACAACTGGTTTTTCTGCCATCATCGCTTCTACAACAGACAAGCCAAACCCTTCTATATAACAAGGATGAACTAAAACATCTGATCTTTCTAAAAGGTTACCTACTTTTTTTTGTCTACCTAAAAAATGTACAAACTCTTCTAAACCATACTCTATTACCTTAGCTTTAAGTTCATTTTTTTGAGCACCGTTTCCCGCTATATAAAGATGAATATCTTTATGATGACTCAAAAATAGAAGATGCATCATCTCTATTAAAATATTCAGGTTTTTTATAGTTATTAAACTAGATACACTTAACAGATTAAATGTTTTTTCCGACTTGCTATCAACATTATCTACTAATAATTTACTCGTTCCATTATAAATAACAACTGTATTTGCACCCTTTAACTTTGGGAAAAATTTTTCTTTTTCTGTTCTAACATAATTTGATATATAAATAAAAGTGTGAACTTTTTTATATATAATCTTTTGAATGAACCTCTTTACAAGACCCTGTGACATCGACCCTTCAAAAGCTACTATTACTTTTACTTTTGGTCTAAAAATTTTTACCAAACCTGTTATAAATTCTCCAAAAAAGAATTGTGTTTGAATAATATCAATTTGATTGTCATCAATAATTTTAATAATTTTTTTTACATGTTTAAAAACATTTCTACCAAAATCACCTTCAAAAACCTTTTCACATACTGTTACAAAATCTTCTTTAAACTCTTCGTGGTATGCATTTGAATAGACATACAAAAAACTATTGTGTTCAGAATATTTAATTAAATCTAGTGTTTTCTTTGGTGTACCACTAAAGTTATTATAAGAAGACAATATGTAAAGTATTTTTTTTATCATATAGTCTCCATTTTATCATCTTCAATCTTATAATCTTGATACATTATTATAATATAAAAAGCTATCGCTCCAGGAATAATTCCGTGAGAAAATGTATACACAGACCAAGTATAATTTATAAAAAGATATTGCACTAAATAAAAAGACATAGCTAATGTAATATGGTTTTTATATTTTTTAAAAAAACCAAACATAAAATATCTACACAATGTAAACAACATTATTCCGGTACCTAAATACCCATATTTTAAAAGTAAATCTACATAACCAGAATCAATAACAGTAAAACGCTCCATAAATGCATTTGAAGCACCAAGTTTATATTGAGCCATTAATTTTGCAGATTGATGTATATAACCGTAACCAAAATATTTTTCTTTATTAATGGCATCCCATCTAAACTTATTATAAAGATCTCTTGTTTGTAGTGCTAAATCTTCACTATAAACTACAGCATTTACTTCATTTACAATTGCATCAAATAGCCCATTTATAAAAATTAATGCCATCGAAATTGCAAATGTTGCAACTCCCATTAATTTAAAAACCATCTCTCTTTTAAACTGAAGGTTCTCATCAAAAACAAATAAGTATAGTACTGCAAAAAATAGTGTCATTACGGTTAATGCAGAATGTGTTGCAAATATTAATCCTAAAAATAGAAATGCTATGATGCCATAAATTTTTAAAGATTTTTCTTTGCTCATTTTTAATTCTATCAAATACAAGAAAATTGCTAAACTAATATAAGTAGGAAAAAAAGTTCTAATATGCGTCCCTTTATAATATACTGGAGGTATTATAGCTGGTAAAACAAAGAAAAGACAATAACAAATTGTAAAATAAATACTTACACCTTTTACCCATTTAATTAAAGACGCTACATTTATATTATCATAATACACAATTATGTAAATAAAAATCACATAAAACCATGCATCTTTACTAGCTATTAATGCTTGTTTAGCAGAAGAGTAATCATTAAGAATTGGTCTCATAATTCCGTAAGCCAACATCCCAAGAATTAGCAATATAATTACGATACTATTCTTTGGTAGTTCTACCCAGTTTTTCTTAAAGAAAATACCAAAAAGAGCTACTAAATTTAGACCAAAATACCCTACTTCTATTCCTCCAACTATAAAAGTTGCTGGATCTAAAAACCCTAAAAACTTAGTGGAAGCTAATAAATAGAACATCAAAAAATAATTAGGCTTATTTGCTGCCATCAAAAAAGCAAAACCATAAAAACCTAAAAGTAAAACTAGCATCTGTTTAGTTTTTTAAGTTTATTATTTTCAATCATAAATGTAAAAAATATTATAATAGCACTTATAACCAAACTTAAGCCGTAAGCATAAATAAACCTGTAAATTATTTCTATATCAGACATTAAAAAAAAGAAAATTACAGACGTTATTGGTACACTTAATTTTATTAAAAAAGCTTTTTTTAATTGATTATCTCCTAAAAAGTATCTGTAAAAAACCTCTACAACTGCTACACTACCAATAGAAACAATTAGAATAAAAATGAGGTTATACAAAACATCTAAATTATTTTCTGTTAAACGTAAGTAGGATAAAATAGTTTCTCCTAAAAAATGATATCCAACAATAATAGCAACATAAACCAATAAAGAAATATAGAAAATTTTAAAAGCAATCTTAGACATTTCTGCTGCTTTCTCCTTTATTAACTTAGAAAAAACAGCAAACATTGGCACAGATAATGAAACGATAAGACTATTTGCCAACATTGCTACTTTAAAAGACAAATCGAAAATTGCATACATACCAACATCTGCAACCATTAATATAAATAAATACCTCATAACAGGCATAATAACACTATTTATAACACCTAAATTTAAAAACCTTAAAGAGCATTTTAAAACATATATAATTTGCTTTCTTCCAACCTTTACAAGTTTTATATCCGTTTTCATTTTTATATATACAACGTAAAAAACAAATAAAATAGATGTAATTATAAGTGGTGTAATAATATACACCAATACATTATCTGTAAAGAAACTTAAAATATAAATGGTTAAATACAAAACAGGTGTAAATAATGCTAAACTAAAGTTTACAACGTGCATAAAATAATTAGCCTCTAAAATAGATTTACACAAATTATTTAGTAGCATAAAAATTAAAATAAAAAAACCTGTAATTAATAAACAGTATTTTTCTGAACTATTAAGGTTGATATTCTCACCTAACAAATCGACTCCTATAAAGTTGAGTAAAACAAACACAATACTAATAATCGAAATAATAGTTAGATTAATATAAACTGCAGATGTAATTACTTGATTGGATGTTATTTTTTTATCGCCGCTTAATAATACAATTGCTTGTGATAAACCTAAATCTATTAAACTAGAAACACCACTAAATAATAAAGTAAGACTAATTATACCGTATAAGTCTAATCCAATTTTCTGAATAATAATTGGTAGTAATAAAAGCGTAACAGAAGACACTGTTAGAATTTTTCCAACAGAAGCAAAAACGTTCTTTTTTAAATAACTTTTAATATCCATTTAAAACTACATTTTATTAGCAAAAAAAAACTCTCCATTCCTTGCCCCTGATTGTAGCCTTTCAATTGAAAAATAAGAAATAAATGCAAAAATTTTTATATCTAAAGAACTAATCGTGTTTTTTAAATATATTTCAAAATTTAGATGTTTTTTTTGGGAACAGTCCTGTAGTTTATTAAGTAAAAGTTTACAAAACAACAGTAAAAAGGCATTATTAAGTACTAGCTTCATATAGGGGGGAATTAGTATTTGTTTAACAATAATAACCTTTTTTTTTTAGTTTTCATAAGAATACGAACACTTTCTTTAAAAACAACTCATACTTTTATGCTTATTAACTTAAGAAGTAAAATATGGTATAAACAAAAAAAGCACCTCATAAATGAAGTGCTTTTTGCGGTCTGGACGGGACTCGAACCCGCGACCCCCTGCGTGACAGGCAGGTATTCTAACCAGCTGAACTACCAGACCGTTGCTTTAAGCGGTTGCAAATATACAACGTATTTTTACATTTGCAAGTATTAATTGTAAAAATTTATTTATTTATTTTTCTGCTAATTAAATAAGATGTCAAAACTTCATTAAACCCTTTATGAATATCAACAGGTATATAATCTATTTTATACTGTAAGCATTTATTTTTCAACTCCTTAAAATAATTACTAACTATTTTTTTATACTTTTCCTGTATATTTTCTGCGTAAACATTTACTTCTTCTCCAGTTTCAACATCTACGAATTTCTTAGGTACATTGTCAAAATTAAAGTTAAATTCTGTTTCTCCATCGTAAGTATGAAACAAAACCACTTCATGTTTGTTGTGTTTTAAATGCCGAAGAGCATCAAATAGCTTACTATCATTTTCTGATGTTTGAAACATATCTGTAAATAAAAAAATAAGTGAGCGTCTGTGGATTTTTTCGGCTATCTCATGTAAATATTTATACGTTTCAGTTTTAGCTGTAGTTTTTGAGACTAATAATTGCTCTAATTGATGTAATAACATCTTTCTATGACGTTCACTTCCTTTTTCTGGAGCATAGTACTCATAAGTATCAGAATAAATACTTAAACCAACCGCATCTCTCTGTCTTTTTAATATCTCCATTAAAGCTGCAGCTGCAATTGCAGAAAAACCTACCTTATTTAGATTGTCTATAGTTTGCGTTTTTAAAACAGGATAATGCATAGATGCAGAATTATCTATGATTAGATGACATCTTAAATTAGTTTCTTCTTCATACTTTTTTGTGTATAATTTTTCGGTCTTTGCAAACAACTTCCAATCTATATGACGGGTACTTTCTCCTTTATTATACAACTTATGCTCAGAGAATTCTACAGAAAAACCATGAAATGGGCTTTTATGCATACCAGTAATAAAGCCTTCAACAACTTGTTTTGCTAGTATGTCTAGGTTTTTTATTTCTGATGATTTTACTTCTGATAATTTTATCATTCTACCAAAATAAAAAAAGGTTTGACGCTAGCCAAACCTTTTTACTTTATCTTTTATAAATACTACTATATTGCAGCATCAATCTTACCTGCGTAAACATTTTTAGGTGCAACACCTACTTGCTTATCTACAACTTCACCATTTTTAAAGATTAAAACTGTTGGAATATTTCTTACACCGTATTTTGCTGCAAATTCTTGATTTGCATCAACATCAACTTTACCTACAACAGCTTTACCTTCATATTCAGCATGAATTTCATCTACAATTGGGCCAACCATTCTACAAGGTCCACACCATGCTGCCCAAAAGTCTACTAATACAGGTTTATCTGATTTTAATACTAATTCTTCAAAATTTGCGTCTGTTATTTCTAAAGCCATTTTATATGTTTTTTAAATATTATTTTTAATTTCTTATTACAAAAGTAATCATTTTATTTATTTCCTATAATTCAAAAAAATTACTTTTTCTTATTAGTCTATCAATACTACTTATGCTTACAAATAAAGAATCCATTAAAAAAGCGACATCTAGCAGTCTTTTTTTAATGGATTCTTTATTTAATATTCATCTTTTTACAAGAAACACAGTTTCTATAAAAAATAATTCTAAAATAATTCTGATGCAATCGCCTGTATATTATCGCTTTTACCCATAGAATAGTAATGTAATACAGGAACTCCTGCTGCCAATAACTCTTTAGACTGTTGAATAGCAAACTCAACCCCAACTTGTCTTACAGCTTTATTGTCTTTACAATTATCTACTGCATCTATTAAATCTTGAGGTAAATCAATTTTAAATACTTGTGGTAATACCTGTAAATGTCTTTTAACAGCTAGTGGCTTAATACCTGGAATTATTGGAACAGTAATACCCATTTCTCTAGCAGCTTTTACAAACTCGAAATATTTATTATTATCAAAAAACATTTGCGTTACCACATAATCTGCTCCTGAATCTACTTTTTCTTTTAAACGCCTTAAGTCGGATACTAAAGATGGTGCTTCCATATGTTTTTCTGGATAACCAGCAACACCAACACAAAAGTCTGAATGATGTTCTACATTTACATCATTATGTAAATATTGTCCACGATTTAAATTAGCAATTTGATTTACCAAATCACTTGCAAATGCATTCCCTCCTTTTGCTGCTTTAAAATAAGCTTCATCTTTCATAGAGTCTCCTCTTAAAGCCATAACATTATCCAATCCTAAGTAATGACAATCTACCAAAACATATTCTGTTTCTTCTTTTGTAAAACCTCCACACAGTAAATGCGGAATTGCATCTACCTGATATTTATGCATAATAGAGGCACAAATACCCACAGTACCGGGTCGCATTCTAGTTATCTTCTTATCTAACAGTCCGTTTCCTTTCTCTAAATAAACATACTCTTCTCTAGAGGTTGTTACATCTATAAAAGGTGGTTTAAATTCCATTAATGGATCTATATTATTATATAAATCTTGAATGTTTTTTCCTTTTTGTGGTGGTATTACTTCAAAAGAAAACAACGTTTTTCCGTTGGCATTTTTTATGTGATCTGTAACTTTCATTTATGCTGAATTATTTCAGTATTTAATAGAAATAAGCAACAACTAATGCAGTAATAGATAACAATAAAAATTGTAGAAGAAATTTTAATTCTATTCTATATTTTTTCATCTTATAAACTTTCTGCAAAAATGTGCTTTCTTATAATATTATATATTAGTTTAAATCTAACAAATAGTTAATTTAAAGTTTTACTCTCTTTTTGTATGTATCCTTTCAGTCTGTTATTTATACTTAATCATATCTTCTAAATAAGGATAAGAGTTTAGACAGACATCAAAAAAACCAATCTTAAAAGCTACGCATTAAGCAACTTTTTTACATCTTCAAAATCTTCTTTATATTCCCAATAAATCCACCTTCCATCAACATAATCTGTTAAGATATATTTATCACTTAAAGATTTAATTCTCGAAACTGCAATTAGTTTCTTAGCAAAGTTATCGGCAGGAATGTGTACTATTTTCTCGTTATTATTTTTGTCATAACCATGAGAAATAATATAACTTCCTAAATGTAATTCTATAAAATCCATATTCTATTGATCTGCTATGTTAGGATGTAACCATTTTCTAGCTTTTTCTTTTTTAATTCCTTTTCGTTCTGAATAATCTGTAATTTGATCATCCGTAACTTTACCTAAACCAAAATATTTTGCTTCTTTATTTGCAAAATAATAACCAGAAACTGCTGCTGCTGGCCACATTGCTAAACTCTCTGTAAGCACAACACCTATATTTTCTTCAACCTTTAACAAATCCCAAATCGTTTCTTTTTCTAAATGATCTGGACATGCAGGATAACCAGGTGCTGGTCTAATACCCTTGTAACTTTCTTTAATTAAATCATCATTAGATAACGTTTCTTCTGCATCATAACCCCAACGCTTTGTTCTAATCTGTTTATGTAAATACTCTGCAAAAGCCTCTGCAAAACGATCTGCAATTGCTTGCGCCATAATTCCGTTATAATCATCTTCTTTAGACCTGTAACTATCCGCTAATTCTTGTGCCCCAAAAATAGCTACACAAAATGCACCCATATAATCTGTTTTACCAGTTTCTTTTGGCGCAATAAAATCTGCTAATGCATGATTCGGAATTCCTTCTCTTTTCTTTAATTGTTGGCGTAAAGTTCTAAAAATAAATTCTTCTCCTCCTTTTTTACGAACAGAAATATCATCTTCATTAATAGAATTTGCTTCAAACAAACCAAAAACTGCCTTTGGTTTAAAAGATTGATTAGCTATAATTTCTTTAATCATTGTTTGCGCCTCTTCGTACATAATGGATGCTTGTTCACCAACCACTTCATCTGTTAAAATATCAGGAAATTTACCATGTAAATCCCAACTTCTAAAAAACGGACTCCAATCTATAAAAGGCACTAATTCTTTTAAGCTTAATTGTTCTAAAGTCTGAATTCCTAATTCTTTAGGTTTTACAATTTCAGAAGTATTCCAATCAATTTTATATTTACGTTTACGAGCTTCATCAATAGAAATATATGATTTTTCTTTACCACGTTTTAAAAACTTGGTTCTAAACTCATCATAATCTTTCTTTAATTTAGCAACATATTCGTGCGATGTTTTCTTATTTAATAAATCTCCAACAACAGTTACTGCTCTAGAGGCGTCATTAACATGAACAACTGCATTTTTGTATTGTGTATCAATCTTAACAGCTGTGTGTGCTTTAGATGTTGTCGCGCCACCAATTAACAATGGTAACACAAAATTTTGACGCTCCATTTCTTTAGCTAAATACACCATTTCATCTAAAGATGGCGTAATTAATCCTGATAAACCAATTGCGTCTACATTTTCTCTTTTTGCAGCTTCAATGATTTTTTCTGGCGGAACCATTACACCTAAATCTACAATTTCGTAATTATTACAACCTAAAACAACGCTTACAATATTTTTACCAATATCGTGTACATCACCTTTTACAGTTGCCATTAAAATTTTACCTAATGCTTTCTGTTCTTCTCCTTTTTCTTCTTCAATAAACGGATTTAAATAACCAACCGCTTTTTTCATTACACGAGCAGATTTCACTACTTGAGGCAAAAACATTTTTCCTGCTCCAAATAAATCTCCAACAACATTCATACCTGCCATTAAGTTACCCTCTATAACTTCAATTGGTTTTTCTGCGTGTTGCCTTGCTTCTTCTACATCTTCAATAATAAAAGCATCGATACCTTTTACCAATGCATGTGTAATTCTATCTTGTAATGGGTTTTCTCTCCAAGATAAATCGACACCTTTTTCTTTCTTAGAGCCTTTTACAGATTCCGCAAAATCCAATAAACGTTCTGTAGCATCCTCTCTTCTATCTAAAATTACATCTTCTATATGTTCTAATAAATCTTTAGGAATATCATCATAAACCTCCAATAAAGCAGGGTTTACAATTCCCATATTCATACCAGCTTGTATTGCATAATATAAAAATACAGAATGCATTGCTTCTCTAACTCCATTATTTCCTCTAAAAGAAAAAGATACATTACTTACACCTCCACTTACAGACACATTTTCTAGGTTTTCTCTTACCCATCTTGTTGCTTCAATAAAATCGATTGCATTTTTTCTGTGCTCATCCATTCCTGTAGCAACAGGAAATATATTTAAATCGAAAATAATATCCTCACTAGGAAAACCAACCTTGTTTACCAAAATATCATAAGAACGTTGTGCTATCTCGATCCTACGCTGATAATTATCTGCTTGTCCAACCTCATCAAAAGCCATTACAATTACTGCTGCACCGTATTGTTTTACTAGTTTGGCTTCTTTTATAAATTTTTCTTCTCCTTCTTTAAGTGATATAGAATTTACTACACATTTACCTTGTACAACTTGTAAACCAGCTTCAATAATTTCCCATTTAGAACTGTCAATCATCATAGGAACTCTACAAATATCTGGTTCTGCTGCTATTAAATTTAAAAAACGAACCATTGCTTCTTTTCCATCTAGAAGACCATCATCCATATTAATATCTACAATTTGCGCGCCTCCATCTACTTGGTGACGTGCAATTGCTAAAGCTTCATCAAACTTTTCTTCTTTTATTAATCGTAAAAATTTACGAGAACCAGCTACGTTTGTACGTTCACCAACATTAATAAAGTTGCTGTTTTCATTCAAGATTAGAGGTTCTAATCCTGATAAACGCATATATTTTGTTTGTTTTATCTTCATTACTTATAATGTTCTACTATTGGAAAAGGTTCATAAAAATGATGTAATAACTTTTTCCATTGTTGATATTCATCAGACTTTCTAAATCCGACTTCATGATCTTTTATTGTTTGCCAATTAACTAATAAAATATATTTATCTTCTTGCTCAATACACTTCTTTAATTGATGAGAAATGTATCCTTTCATAGAAGAAATAATCATCTCAGCTTTCTTGAAATTAATTTCAAAATCGTCAGAAAGACCTTTTTTAATATTTAAAATAGCTACTTCTAAAATCATATATAAAGTCTAAACGTTTTCGGTTTGACGTGGTTTATATTTAGCTGCAATATTTGCAATTACACTAATATGAGCAGGACTTGTACCACAACAACCTCCAATAATATTAATTAAATCTTTCTTTAAATATTCTTCAATCTGCTCTCCCATTTCTTCCGGTGTTTCATCATATTCTCCAAAAGCGTTCGGTAATCCTGCATTTGGATGCGCAGAAATTCCGAAATTAGTTTTATTAGCAATTGCCTCTAAATGTGGCTGCAATAAATTAGCTCCTAAAGCACAATTAAAACCAACTGTTAATAATGGAATGTGAGATACAGAAATTAAAAAAGCTTCAGCTGTTTGACCAGATAAGGTTCTTCCTGAAGCATCCGTTATAGTTCCACTTAACATTGTTGGAATTTCTATACCTCTTTCATCTTTCACCTCTTCAATAGCAAATAAAGCCGCTTTTGCGTTTAAAGTGTCAAATACTGTTTCTACTAATAACAAATCTACACCACCATCAATTAAAGCCTCTGTTTGTTGTTTATAAGCAATACGTAATTCATCAAAAGTAACCGCTCTATAACCAGGATCATTTACATCTGGAGACATACTAGCTGTTCTGTTTGTAGGACCAATTGAACCGGCTACAAAACGAGGTTTATGCGGTTCACGAGCAGTAAAATCATCAGCAACTTCTTTTGCTATTTTTGCAGATTGATAATTTAACTCATAAACCAAATCTTCCATTTGGTAATCTGCCATAGCAATTGTAGTACCAGAAAAAGTGTTTGTTTCTACAATATCTGCTCCAGCTTCAAAATATTTTCCATGAATAGTTTTTATCGCCTCTGGTTGAGTAATCGATAATAAATCGTTATTTCCTTGGAGCGGTGTAGGATAATCTTTAAAGCGCTCTCCTCTAAAATCTTCTTCAGAAAACTTATATGCTTGTAACATTGTACCCATTGCACCATCTAGCACAAGAATTCTTTTTTTTATTTCTTTGGTAATATTTGACATTGTTTGATATTATTATCAATATGTCATCAGGAAAAGTTTTTTTCGCTGTTATCTGTCTTTTAACTCTGTAAACTAGAATAAAAAAAGTAGAATGTAGCACCTTTCTCAAAAGTTGAGAGGTTGCCAAGGCTTCATCGGGTCTAATCCCTCTGCCTTTCGTGATAACGTATCAATAAGTTTATGAACTGAACTGCAAATAAACGGATTATTTTTTTATTTGCAGAATTATAATTTTAAAATTTACATAGAATCGAAGCGTTTTCATATAAAACACAAAAAGATGCTTCTTACTATTCTTTTTCAAATAAAGTTGATGATAAATAACGATCTCCTCTATCGCAAATAATAGCAACAATTACTCCTTTGTCTATTTTTTCGGCAACTTTTAAAGCACTTGCAACTGCACCTCCACTGCTCATTCCTGCAAATATACCTTCTTCTGCAGCTAATCTTTGTGTCATTGCTTTTGCTTCTGAAGTACTAACTTCTATTACTTCATCCACTTTCTTACGGTTAAAAATAGCAGGAATATAATCTCCTTCCCATTTTCTAATACCTGGTATCTTAGATTCTCCATTTGGCTGCACACCAACTATCGTAACCTCTTTATTTTGTTCTTTTAAATAATCTGAAACGCCCATTATTGTACCAGTTGTTCCCATGGCAGATACAAAATGTGTAACCTCACCTTCTGTATCTCTCCAAATTTCTGGGCCTGTAGTTTTATAATGTGCTTTACAGTTATCTGTATTATCAAACTGATTTAATCTGTAATATCCTTTTTTGTATTTTAGTTTTAGAGCATAATCTCTAGAACCTTCCATACCTAAATCTTTAGGGGTTAAAATTACTTCTGCACCGTAAGAACGCATTGTTTTTATTCTTTCTTCAGTAGAATTTTCTGGTAAAACCAATACCATATTTACTCCTAAAACTTTTGCCATTAAAGCTAATGCAATACCAGTATTTCCACTAGTTGCTTCCACTAAAGTATCTCCTTTTTTTATATTATTCTTTTTAATAGCTTCATTAATCATATTATAAGCAGCTCGGTCTTTAACACTTCCTCCTGGGTTATTACCTTCTAACTTTAATAATAATTTTACACCATCCTTTTTAAGAATATTTTGAACTTCCACCAAAGGTGTATTTCCAACAAAATCTATGATACTTTTAGTTTTCATATTAATCTCTCTTTTGAAATATTTTATTTTCTGATTGCACTGTTACAACCGAATTTTCTGGAATTGATTCTGTGATACAAACATTAGCTCCTATTACCGAGTTTTTTCCAATAATCACATCTCCACCTAAAATTGTAGCATTTGCATAAATAACAACATCACTTTCAATGGTAGGATGTCTTTTTGTGGATGCTAAACTCTTTTTTACCTGAATACCACCCAAGGTTACACCTTGAAAAATCTGAACATTATCTTTTATAATAGTCGTTTCTCCAATTACAATTCCTGTTGCGTGATCAATAAAAAAAGAATCTCCAATTTCTGCTCCAGGATGAATATCTGTACCCGTAACACTATGAGCAAATTCACTCATAACTCTTGGTAATACAGCAACTCCTAATTTTAATAATTGGTTACTTAAACGATGAACTGCAATTGCATAAAAACCCGGATACGCTAAATATACTTCTTCTAAGCTTTTTGCAGCAGGATCATTTTTTTCTGCAGCAGCAGCATCTAAATCTAATTTTTTTCTAATAGTAATAAAAGAATCTTCAAAACTATTCCATAAGTTTTCTCCATTTTTAACAGACAATCTGTTTAAAATTTTTAAAAACTTTAACCTTGTTTCATCTCCACTTTCTGTACAGTGATTTACATCAAACAAATTATTAATTAATTGTTTGGTAAAAACCTCTACAACATCCCTTAAACACATGCTGTAGTTTTTAACTTCTACTATTTCTTCAATTTCTTTCATTTTAGCCCTATGATTCTGGTGCTAATGTTACTTCTAAACCTTCCATTTCTGGCGTCATCTGTATTTGACAGCCTAATCTACTATTATCCTCTACATCAAAAGCTTCTGCCAACATAGCATCTTCATCATCTGTCATCGCAGGCAATTCAGTATCTGAATTTACATAACATTGACAAGATGCACACATAGCCATTCCGCCACAAATACCAATGGTTCCTTCTTCTGCTAATTCGTAAGAACGAACAACTTCCATAAGATTCATTGCCATATCTGTAGGCGCAACAATATCATGCTTTACCCCATTTCTGTCTGTTATTTTTATATTGATGTCTTGCATCTACCTTTTTATATTTAATATTCTGTCTGCAAAGTTACACAAACCTAACAAAATTTACTTATTCAATTGCTTTAACAACTGCTTTAGGAGCTTCTTTCTTTGTTCCATCAAAACCTTCTACTCCACCAACGGTTGTATATTTCATTACATACTTTTTATCAGGAAAAATTCTTTTATAAGCACTTTGACACATTAAAGTAGCTTCATGAAATCCACATAAAATCAATTTTAATTTCCCTGGATATGTATTAACATCTCCAATAGCATATATTCCTGGTATATTAGTTTGATAATCTAATGCGTTATTTACTTTAATTGCATTCTTTTCAATTTCTAACCCCCAATTTGCAATAGGACCTAATTTTGGAGACAATCCAAACAAAGGAATAAAATGATCTGTATCCACAGTAAAAGCATCTTCACCTTTTTTCTCTACAACAACACCAGTAACTTTATCATCACCAACAATTCCTTTTACTTCTGCAGGTGTAATCATTCTAATTTTACCTGCATTTTTTAATTCCTGTACTTTTTCAACAGAATCTAAAGCTCCTCTAAACTCATTTCTTCTATGGATTAAAGTTACTTCTGACGCTACATCTGATAAGAAAATTGCCCAATCTAAAGCAGAATCTCCACCTCCAGAAATTACTACCTTTTTATCTCTATATAATTCTGGCTCTTTTATTATGTATTCTACACCATTGTCTTCAAACTTTTCTAGGCTTTCAATTTTTGGTTTTCTTGGTTCAAAAGAACCTAAACCACCAGCAATTGCAACTATTTTAGCATGATGTTTTGTTCCTTTATTTGTTGTAACTATAAAAGAACCATCTTCTTGTTTGTCTATTGTCTCTGCTCTTTCTCCTAAAGTAAAACCAGGCTTAAATTGCTTAGTTTGTTCTATTAACTTATCTGTTAAATCTCCTGCTAAAATTTCTGGATATGCAGGAATATCATAAATAGGTTTCTTTGGATAAATTTCTGAACATTGTCCACCAGGTTGTGGTAACGCATCAATTAAATGACATTTTAATTTTAATAAACCTGCTTCAAAAATTGTAAATAATCCTGTTGGTCCTGCTCCAATAATTAGTATATCTGTTGTAATCATTTTTTTGTTTTGCTTTTTGCTGTTGGTTTTAACTTTCCGAAAAAAGTGAATTACCAAAGGCTAATAGTCTTTTATTTCTCAACTAAACTTTTTGTAAATTCGTTTAATTTTTCAACTTTATCTTCAAAACCTCCTTTAAGGGTTTTTCTATATTTATTTAAATTCTGTACTAAATCATCAATATTATCAGGAATTACTTCCTCAAAAAATTGACGCAATCTTTTTGCTGTTGTTGGCGATTTCCCGTTTGTAGAAATAGCAACTTTCACATTTCCTTTGGTTACAATTCCGCCCATATAAAAATCACAATATGGCGGATTATCTGCAACATTTACCAATTTAGCTTCTGCTCTACAATCTTTCCAAACTTGTACATTTACTTCTGGAATATCTGTAGTTGCAACTACAATATGTTTGGCAAGTAAATACTTTTTATTATAAGAATCTGTAACTAAAGTAACATTACCACTTTTGGCAAGTTCAATAGTTCCTTCTCTATACATTGGAGAAACCATAGTTACATTTGCATCTGGACTTGATTTTAATAAGAAAGTTAATTTTTCTTCAGCAACAAAACCTCCTCCAACTATTAAAACATTTAGATTTTTTGTTTTTAAAAAAATAGGATATAAATTATTTCTTTCCATAAAACTACCCTTTTAACTCGTTTGCATATTGCTGCTTTATATCTAAAATTGTTTGACGATGTTTTACCACTTCACCTAACAAAATAATTGCAGGGTTTTTCAATTCATTTTCAGCCACTACATTTTCAATAGTATCAACAGTTCCAATACCTACTTTTTCATTAGATCTTGTTCCATTTTGAATAATGGCAACTGGTAGATTGTTTTTACCTTCAGCTTGAAACAACTTTACAATTTGGGGTAATTTACTCATCCCCATTAAAACAACAACTGTTGCATTTGACTTTGCAGCTAATTGTATGTCTTCTGATATTTTATGCTCTTTTGTTGTTCCTGTAATTACCCAAAAACTTTCAGCACTACCACGTTTTGTAACTGGTATATTTTGGCCTGCAGCTACAGCCATTGATGATGAAATACCTGGTACCATAGCTACTTCTATTCCAAAATTTGCAGCATATTCCATTTCTTCTGCACCTCTACCAAAAATAAAAGGATCTCCTCCTTTTAAACGAACTACATGTCCATTTGAATTTGCGCGAGCAACAATCAACTCGTTAATTTGTTCTTGCTGATATTTATAACAACCTCTTCGTTTTCCAACAAAAACTTGTTCTGCATTTGGGTTTACAAAATCTAACAACTCCTCATTTACCAAAGCATCATACAAAACTACGTCTGCAGTTTTTAAAACTTTAATTGCTTTTAATGTAATTAAATCTACATCTCCAGGTCCTGCTCCTACAACAGTTAACTTTGGTTTTTTAATACTCATTTTTATTTCTTTTTATTGCTTATTGTGCAACTGCAGTTTCTGCTTCTCTAAAAGCTCTTACTTTTTGTAAAAACAAACCTGCATCTTTAATATACTTTTCAGCAAATTCTTTTGTTGGTGCAAATTTATTGATTTGATAAATCAAATCAGCAAAAGAACTCCCTAAATCTATTTTTTCTGATGAAATAAATTCAGTATCAAACTGAGAAACAATACTTGCATGTGTATTTGTCTTTTTATCTGCCGCTAATAAAGATGCTTTTGCAGAATTTACAATTGATTGATATGCATAATAAATAGCCCCAGAATACACTCCGTTTTCAAAAGCTTCATTTGCATTTTCAATTTTCTCATCACTTTCTAAAAATAAAGTTGCAATTAAATCGATAACAACACCTGCACATTCTCCAATTCCTATTTCTTTTACATATTTTTCTTCTTCACCCCAATCGATAAAATCTTCTTGAGTTAAATTAGAAACATCTTGTAAATCATTTAAGAAATCATAAAAATATTTTTCTCCTTTTTCTTTATAATAATGAACAAATTCTTGTCCCTTTGCATTTGCTTCAAAATCGTTTAAGATTCTACGTAATGCTTCAGGACCTCTTTTACTTGGCACTTTTACAACTTTATCTGCAAAAGCTCCGTTACCATTTCCTAAATTACCACCACCTAATAAAACTTGTAATGCTGGCGCAATTAATTTATCCGGAGTTCTAACAGTCATCCCTTGAAAACCAATGTTTGCCATATTGTGTTGCCCACAAGCATTCATACAACCACTAATTTTAATAATTAGGTCTTCATTTTTTAAATACTGAGGATATTCTGCAGTAATTACTTTTTCTAACTCTACAGAAATACCTGTACTACTTGCAATACCTAAATTACAAGTATCTGTTCCAGGGCAAGCGGTAATATCTACTGCTTTGTTATATCCTGCTTCAACAAAACCTAATTTTTCTAACTCTTGATAGAAAAAAGGAACTAAATCTTCCTTTACAAA
>CAJQQH010000107.1 GCA_905480405.1 uncultured Polaribacter sp.
TTTAAAAAATAGAAGAAGTTGTTTTTGTTGTAAATTTCTCTAAAAACAACATTCCTTTATAAGAATTCCCTTTTTTATTTAGTTTTGGACTCCAAACGGATATACAATATTTATCAGGGTGTATTGCAATGATTCCGCCACCAACACCACTTTTTCCTGGCAATCCAACACGAAATGCAAACTCGCCCGATTCATCATAAAAACCACAAGTAAGCATAATCGCATTTATTCTTTTAGTCTGACTTTCTGATATTATTTTAGTTCCTTTTTTTGTGATAAAATTGTCTTCAGCTAAATATAAAAACATTTGTGAAAGCTCTTTACAAGTCATTTCTAAAGAACAAATATGAAAGTAGAAATCTAAGACTTCATCAACATTGTTTTTTATGTTACCAAAAGATTTAATAAAATTACAAAGAGCAATATTTCTAAAGCCAGAGCTTTTTTCTGATTGAGCTATTTTCTCATTATAGTTTAGTGTGGTATTATCAGAAATTTCTCTACAGAAGTTTAAAAAATCTTCTTTAGGGTTTTTAAGATGGCTTATTAAAACATCACAAACTACTATAGCACCTGCGTTAATAAAAGGATTTCTGGGTTTACCTAAATCTGCTTCTAATTGTAACAATGAGTTAAACGGATTTCCAGAAGGTTCTACATCAACTCTTTCCCAAAGTTTTTCTCCTTCTAGTTTATAAGCTAAAGTTAAGGATAGAATTTTGGTAACACTTTGTATTGAAAATTTTGTTTCAGAATCTCCAATTCCAAAAGATTCGTTATTAATTGTTGTAATATTAATTCCGAAATTATTAGAATCTACAAAAGCCAATTCAGGAATATAGTTGGCAACTTTACCAATATCATCAACATTTTTTACTTCTAAATAAATGTCTTCAATTATTTTTTTATAATTTTCCATTGATAATCTATCTTCTTATTTGTAAGCTAAAAAAAAAGGAATCATATAAATATAATTCCTTTTTTATAGTTTATGAATTCACGTTGTTAAATAATTTCTACAAACAAACCTTCATCTGTTTTAGAAACTTTAGCAACTTCTTTTTTAGTTAAACCTTTAATTGTTTTGTCCCACTTTTTATTAGACAAACCAGATTGAGTTTTCAACTCATTTAAATCAATTTTTTCTGCTTTGGTAATAATTGCTAAAACAGCTTTTTCTTCATCATTTAACTCAATAGAAGGTGCTTTTTTCTCTGGTCTCATTTGCGGAAAGAATAGTACTTCTTGAATTGATTGATTATTCGTTAAAAACATAATTAAACGATCCATACCAATCCCTAAACCAGATGTAGGAGGCATTCCATATTCTAAAGCACGTAAGAAGTCTTCATCAATAAATTCGGTTGCTTCATCATCACCTTTTTTAGCTAGTTTTAATTGATGCTCAAAACGCTCACGTTGGTCTATTGGGTCATTTAATTCAGAATATGCATTTGCAATTTCTTTACCACAAACCATTAATTCAAAGCGTTCAGTTAATTCAGGATTATCTCTATGTTCTTTACAAAGAGGAGACATTTCTTTAGGATAATCTGTAATAAAAGTTGGTTGAATGTAGTTTCCTTCACATTTTTCACCAAAAATTTCATCAATTAATTTTCCTTTACCCATTGTTTCATCAACAGGTATATTCATTCCTTTTGCAGCAGTTCTAATCTCATCTTCTGTTTTTCCATTAATGTCAAAGTCAGTAAAATGTTTTATAGAATCTGCCATAGTAACTCTTGCGTAAGGAGCTTTAAAATCTATTTTGTGTTCACCAAAAGTAGCTTCAGAAGTTCCGTTTACTGCAATAGCACAATGCTCTAGTAATTGCTCTGTAAAATCCATCATCCAATTGTAATCTTTGTACGATACATAGATTTCCATTGCTGTAAATTCAGGATTGTGAGTTCTGTCCATTCCTTCATTTCTAAAGTTTTTAGAAAATTCATAGACACCATCAAAACCACCAACAATTAATCTTTTTAGATATAATTCATTCGCAATTCTCATGTATAATGGAATGTCTAATGAGTTATGGTGTGTAATAAATGGTCTTGCTGCAGCGCCACCAGGAATTGGTTGTAAAACAGGTGTTTCAACTTCAAAATAACCAGCATTGTTAAAGAAAGAACGCATTGCGGTAAATAATTTTGTTCGTTTTACAAATACTTCTTTTACATGTGGGTTTACAACTAAATCTGCATAACGTTGTCTGTAACGCATTTCTGGGTCTGTAAAAGCATCAAAAGTAACACCGTCTTTTACCTTTGGCATTGGTAAAGGTTTTAAAGCCTTACTTAATAGTTTAAAGGTTTTTACTTTAACGGTTTTTTCACCTACTTTGGTGGTAAATAATTCTCCTTCAATTCCTACAAAATCACCTAAATCTAGTAATTTTTTAAAAACATCATTGTACATGGTTTTATCTTCTCCTGTACAAATTTCATCTCTATTAAAATACACTTGTATTCTACCTTCACCATCTTGTAATTGAGCAAAAGAAGCTTTACCTTGTATATTAATAGACATTAATCTACCAGCGATTATTACCTTTTTTCCTTCAGCATAATCATTCTTTATTTCCTTTGAGTTTGAATCTAACGGAAATAAATCTGCAGGATAAGGATTAATGCCTAAAGCACGTAATTTTACGAGCTTTTCTCTACGTACAACTTCTTGTTCTGATAATTGCATTTGCTGTTTAAGTTTTCTGATGTTTATTAAAGGCTGCAAAGATACAATCAATTGAATTAATAGACAATTGAGAAAATTATAAAAAACAACATATTTATTTGCGAATAATGAAAAACAATGTATATTTGCAGGCTGTTTTTTAAGAAAAGCAGTATTTTAGTTGTGTTGTTTTGGCGTTTTAGTAAAAGCGTCGTGGTTTTGTTAACCAATGGAAAGCTTCCCTGAAATGGGTTGCTTTTTTTTGTTTTATAGAAGTTTTAAGTTTTTTAAAAACAAGTGATTAAAGCATTTTTTGCTGTTTTTTGTAAAAAGAATCTGCTTGTAGTTTCATTAAATCTCTAGCAATATTTTGCTTGTAAGTATATAATTCTTCTTCTTCAGAAATGTCTTTATATACTTTATTATCTACAATAATATCTGCTTGCAGCATTTGTTCTCTTTGTTGTACATTTTGTTTAACCAACGTTTTTATTGCAGTTTCATAATCTTCTAATTTAAAATCATATTCTCCTTTTGGAGCTAATAATTTAGCAATTATTGGTGATGTTTCTATGGCTAAAAACAATAAAAAGATAAAGAATGATGGTAACCAAGGTAACTTGCCTAAAGCGTTTACTCTTGCCATTAAACCATCAAAATTAGATATAATTGGTTGTGATTTTGTTTCCGTTAATTTCTGTTGCTCAATTAAAGTAGCAATCGAGGTTTCTTTGTTTTTAATTTTTTCGTAATTATCTTTTTTAAGTTGATTTAAGCTAGCTAATGAAGCGTCATGTTTTTCTCTTTTTTCTTGATAAACGGGCCCTTTTCCTAATTTCTTAGTTCCTTTTGTGCCTTCAGCTTCTGCAATATAAGTTTCGTATAATGCATTTGTTTCAACTTCTTTTTGATTAATTTCTTGTTTTAAAATCTCAATTTCTGAATTAATTTTAGCGATCTCTGGTGTAAACTGTTGTGCAATTTGTGTTTTATTATCTAACGTCATTTGGTTTTTTTCGGTTAATAAAACCTGATTTATTTCTTTCTCAAACAATTTTAACTCCAATGGTTTAGAAATAACAACTGCAATAATAAAGGCAAGTATAATTCTTGGCGAAGCTTGTAGGAACTCCTTAATTTTAGAGTCTGTTTTTTTAATAGTAGAAACGATAAATCGATCTAAATTAAAAATTAATAATCCCCAAACTAATCCAAATAAAATGGCAGCAAATATATTATCAAAAACTGTAAATAATGCATAAGCACCAGCAATTGTAGCCATAACAGCAGTAAAAAATACGGTGGCACCAATACCTACGTATTTGTTTTGCTCGCCATTAGCACAGTTTTCTAAAATGTTTTTGTCAGCTCCAGAACAGGTAATAAAGAATTTTTTAAGCACAGTATTTTATTTGATATACTATTAGAACGTGCTTGCAGTGAAAATGTTACATAAAAAAGCCCCACATTGTGAGGCTTTAACAAATAATTAATTTTTTTTAGGTTTTGGAGGCGGAGGTAAATCATTACCCATTCTTTTTTTCCAGTCATCATAAGCTTTTCTTGCTTCTAAAATTTGTTCTTTTGTTGCACTAGGAACTGGTGGAGGTGGAGGAAGTAATAATTTATCTTCCTCTGTTAATTCAGCTCTTTTTTTATACCAAATTTTATCTCCTTTTCTAAGTTTAACATAAGGTTTTATAGGATTCTCTGGATACTTAACTTTGTTTTTATCAACTCTTGACATTCTAAAATATATACCGCCTAAATCAGAAAACTCTCTATCAATTTCTTTCTGATCATTATCAGGTTTATAAACATAATGTTTTCCCGAAGCTTTAAGTTTTTCAAATATTTTGTGCTTCTTTTTATATTCTTTTACAATATCAAGGTTAGCTAATTTTCCGTTTTTGTAATATCTAGCAACTCTTTCATTTTTATCAAAAGTGTAGTAATATTTTTGTCCATCAATAGTGATAAACCAGTTTTTATTTAATTTTTGATTATTTTTAATGTTTACTGTATTAATTACTTCCTTTAATTGTTGAGTAAAATCCTTTTTCTCAAGTTCTTTTAAATTAGGCTTATTATCAATAAATTCACAAAAAAGATTCCCTTTGTAGTATACCTTTTTCACATACATTTCTGGCATTATATCACTCGCATTCGCTTTTTTGTTAGATACTTCTTTTCCATTTTTACTGTATAATTTCCCTTCTTTATTATAATACTTTATTTTATCATTTATTGAAACAAAATAAAATACTTTACCATTAATAACTTTAAATCCAGAATTAATGTTTTCATAAGGTTTTATTTCAAAAAGTGATGCAGTTGTTTTAGAAATACTTTGTTTAGAATTCTTACTCGTATAAGTATTCGCTTTCTTTTCTTCTACTATTTCTATAACCTCTGCTGATTCTGTATACTCTTTTAAATATTTTTTAAAGGCTTTCGCTCTTTTCTTATTTTGATTTTCATAATGTTTATTTGTAGATAAACTTGCTTGGTAATTTTGTGGAAAGCGCTTGCTTCTAGCATTTTTGTATACAAAACTCACAAAGAAATTAGAAAAATCGGAAGCTTTATAATTGTTTAATGTGGCATTAGAAACTACTTTCTCATCAATCCAAATTGCATACTTTTTCGAATCTTTTAAATCCTCAATTAGTTTTTGAGTTGGTACTTTCTTTTTGGTTTTTATTGGTGGAGGAGGAATTAATCTTGCTTTTTCAGCTTTAGTCAATTCCGAAAATTTCTTTTTAATTTTATTCCCATTTTCATCAGTTATAATTGAAAAACCATTTCGATAAAAATATTTTTTATAAATTTCTGAATCGGATACACTTTTCTGTTTAGAAGTTTCTTGTTCGTAAATCGTTTCAATTGGTTTTTCAACTACTTCAATAATTTCTTGTGCTTCAACTCTTTCTGCAAAGAGGAAAACAAACCCTGCTAATAACGGAATTACCGCCAGTTTTTTTAACAAGATTTTTGTTTGTGAACTTTGTGTTGTCATCATTAATAATCTTTTTTTAGTAAGTGAATAA
>CAJQQH010000108.1 GCA_905480405.1 uncultured Polaribacter sp.
TATACCAAAGATGTAAGTTAAAGCAATAACTCCTCTTTTATTCTTTGGAATATCAATACCTGCTATTCTTGCCATTACCCTTGTCTTTGTTTAAATCTAGGATTTTGTTTATTAATTACGTATAATCTACCTTTTCTGCGCACTATTTTGCAGTCGGCACTTCTCTTTTTAACTGATGCTCTAACTTTCATCTGTTTCGTTTTGTTTTTAGTATCTGTAAGTAATTCTTGCTTTTGATAAATCGTATGGACTCATTTCTAATTTCACCTTATCTCCAGGCAATAATTTGATATAATGCATACGCATTTTACCAGAAATGTGAGCCGTAACAATATGTCCATTTTCTAATTCTACACGAAACATGGCATTTGATAATGCTTCTGTAATTGTTCCATCTTGTTGAATTGCTGATTGTTTAGCCATATTATTTATTCGATTTTCTATTGCTGTTTCCCGCCTTCATTAATCCGTCATAATGACGATTTAACAAATACGAATTAATCTGTTGCATTGTATCTATGGCAACACCCACCATAATAATTAATGATGTTCCTCCATAAAACATAGCCCAACTTTGTTGTATTCCTAACTGAAATGCAATTGCTGGCAAAATAGATAACGCTGCTAAGAATAACGAACCTGGGAACGTAATTCTAGATAATACAGAATCTAATCTATCTGCTGTGTCTTTACCTGGTCTAATACCTGGTATAAAACCACCACTTCTCTTTAAATCTTCTGCCATCTTATTCGTAGGAATAGTAATAGCAGTATAGAAATAACTAAAAATAACAATTAACAATGCAAAAATAACATTGTACCATAAACCATTCATATCTTGTAGGCTTGCAATTGCTGGAAATTTTTGAGCTAAAGCAACTGGTAAAAACATAATTGCTTGTGCAAAAATAATTGGCATAACACCAGCTGCATTTAATTTCAAGGGTATATAATCTCTTGAACCTGCAACATTTTCTATATTTCCTGCAACTGTTCTTCTGGCATATTGCACTGCAATCTTTCGAACAGCAGTAACTAATAGCACAGTTAATAAAATTACTACAAACCAAACAATGATTTCAATTAATATCATCATAACTCCACCTGCTCCTGCGTTGGTTGTTTTAGCAACAAACTCTTGTAAAAATGCAGCTGGAAAATTAGCTATAATACCTACAGTAATTAATAATGAAATACCATTACCAACACCTTTGTCTGTAATACGCTCACCTAACCACATAGCAAAAATAGTACCAGCAGTTAAAATAATGATTGATGAAACCCAAAAAGTTGCTCCACTAACTAAAAAAGCTTCTGGTCCTAATCCAAATTGAGTTTTAATAGCTGTAATATACGTAGGTGCTTGCACTAACGTAATACCAATGGTTAACCATCTAGTAATTTGTGTAATTTTTTTACGTCCACTTTCTCCATCTTTTTGTAGCTTTTGCAAATAAGGAACCGCAATTCCCATTAACTGAACTACAATAGATGCAGAAATATACGGCATAATACCAAGTGCCATAACTGACGCTCTAGCAAATGCTCCTCCTGTAAATGCATTCAATAAACCTAAAAGACCACCTGAAGTACTTTCTTTTAATGCTGATAATTGTAATGGATCTATCCCAGGTAATGGAACAGCTGCCATAAAACGGTAAACAGCAATTAAACCGATAGTAAGAAGAATCTTGTTCTTTAATTCTTCAATGCTAAAAATGTCTTTTAATCTATTAATAAAATTCATCATTTACGGGTTGTTATAAAGTAACAGCTTCTCCTCCAGCTGCTTCGATAGCTGCTTTTGCTGATGCTGTAAATTTATGTACAGTTATATTTAATTTAGTTTTCAACTCTCCATTACCTAATATTTTTACTAGGTCGTTTTTACCTGCTAATCTATTAGCAACTAAAACATCTAAACTAACTGTATCTGTTATCTTACCACTATCAACTAAAGATTGTAATTTATCTAAGTTGATACCTTGATATTCTTTACGATTGATGTTAGTGAAACCAAATTTTGGTACACGTCTTTGAAGCGGCATTTGTCCTCCTTCAAAACCAATCTTTTTTGAATAACCAGAACGAGATTTCTGTCCATTGTGACCTCTTGTAGCGGTACCACCTTTTCCAGATCCTTCACCCCTTGCAATTCTTTTTCCTTTTTTAATGGAACCTTCTGCTGGTGTTAAATTATGTAAACTCATTTTTTATAATTTCTTATTTAATTTCTTCAAAAGAAACTAAGTGTTTAACTGTATTTACCATACCAACTATAGAAGGAGTTGCCTCATGTTCTACAGTTTGATTCATTCTACGTAAACCTAATGCCTCTAAAGTTCTCTTTTGATTCTGAAGACGCCCGATTTGACTTTTTACTTGTGTAACTTTAATTTTTGCCATCGTTCTTAGATTTATCCGTTAAATACTTTTTCTAAAGAAACTCCTCTTTGCTTTGCTATTGAAGCTGCACTACGCAACTGTAGTAACGCATTAAAAGTTGCCTTTACTGCATTGTGAGGATTAGAAGATCCTTGAGATTTTGATAATACATCATGCACCCCAACTGATTCTAATACTGCACGTACTGCTCCACCAGCAATAACTCCTGTACCAGGAGAAGCAGGTTTGATAAATACTTTCGCACCACCAAACTTACCTTTTTGCTCATGAGGTAAAGTTCCTTCTAAGATTGGTATTCTTACTAAATTTTTCTTTGCGTCCTCTATTGCTTTTGCAATAGCAGAAGCAACATCTTTAGACTTTCCTAATCCGTGTCCAACAACACCATTACCATCACCTACAACAACAATTGCAGAGAAACCAAATGCTCTACCACCTTTTGTAACTTTAGTAACACGTTGTACACCAACTAATTTATCTACAAGCTCTAAACCACTTGGCTTAACTCTTTCTACGTTTTTATATCCTTGCATAATTTCTTAAAATTTTAAACCAGCTTCTCTTGCAGCGTCTGCTAATACCTTAACTCTACCGTGATATAAATATCCGTTTCTATCGAAAGCAACTGATTCTAAACCAGCTTTAGTAGCTAACTCAGCAATTGCTTTACCAACTGCAGTTGCAGCCTCGATTTTAGTACTTGCGTTAATTCCTTTATCTCTTGATGAAACTGAAGCTAAAGTAACTCCGTTAACATCGTCTATAACTTGAGCGTAGATTTCTTTGTTACTTCTATAAACCGATAATCTTGGTTTTGTAGCAGTACCAGAAATAATCTTTCTAATTCTACGCTTAATTCTAGCTCTTCTCTGTAGTTTTGATAATGCCATATTGCTATATCTTATGCAGATTTACCTGCTTTTCTTCTTAATATTTCACCAACAAACTTAACTCCTTTTCCTTTATAAGGCTCAGGTGCTCTGAAAGAACGAATCTTTGCAGCTATTTGACCAACTAATTGCTTGTCAAAAGAAGATAATTTAATGATCGGGTTTTTCCCTTTCTCAGATACTGTTTCAACTTTTACCTCTGGAGCAATTTCTAAAACAATATTATGAGAGAAACCTAAAGCTAAATCCAATTTTTGTCCTTGATTAGATGCTCTATAACCAACACCAACTAATTCCAAATCTTTAGTCCAACCTTTACTTACACCTTCAATCATATTATTGATCAAAGCTCTCATTAAACCATGTTGTGCTTTATGGTCTTTACTTTCTGAAGCTCTATCTAAAGTGATAACTCCATCCTCTATACTTACAGTAATTCCATTAGAAATAGTTTGAGATAACTCACCTAATTTTCCTTTAACTGTAACTACATTGTCTTTAATGTTTACATCTACACCTTGTGAAATGCTAACGGGATTTTTTCCTATTCTACTCATTTCTCAAAATTAATAAACGTAACATAAAACTTCTCCTCCAACATTTTCCTGACGTGCTTTTTTGTTTGTCATAACACCTTTAGATGTAGAAACAATAGCAATACCAAGGCCATTTAAAACTCTTGGCATCTCAGTAGAACCTACATACTTACGTAAACCAGGTGTACTAATACGTTGAATTTTTCTAATTACTGACTCTCTTGTTTCCTTGTCATATTTTATAGCTATCTTAATTGTCCCCTGAACTTTATCGTCATTGAACTGATAACTTAAAATATACCCTTGATCAAACAAAATTTTAGTCATTTCCTTCTTCAAGTTTGAAGCTGGAATTTCCACTACTCTGTGTCCTGCTGCGATAGCATTTCTTACTCTAGTAAGAAAATCCGCGATTGGATCTGTATACATATTTATTTAATTTGCGATTACGGTTTTCAAAATACCTCTATTTATGTTACAGATTTCTCTGTGATAAATGAACCTATAATCAGTTAAAATTCTTATACTCAAAAAAAATAGAGCGTGCAAAGATACACATTCTATTTTTAATTTTAAGCTTTATTTAAAATTTCTACCAAGATGCCTTTTTAACACCAGGTATTAATCCTTGATTTGCCATTTCTCTAAATGTAACACGAGATAAACCAAATTGTCTCATATAACCTTTTGGACGACCAGTTAATTTACATCTATTATGCATTCTAACTGGTGAAGCATTCTTTGGTAACTTTTGCAAAGCATCATAGTCACCAGCTTCTTTTAAAGCTTTTCTCTTTTCTGCATATTTTGCAACAGTTGCTGCCCTTTTGCGCTCACGCGCTTTCATTGATTCTTTAGCCATTTCTTAATTTTTTTTTGAATGGTAAACCTAATTCTCCTAATAATGATTTAGCCTCTTTATCAGTGTCTGCAGATGTTACAAAAGTAATATCCATACCATTGATTTTTTTAACTTGATCAATATTAATCTCTGGGTAAATGATTTGTTCAGTAATACCTAAATTGTAATTACCTCTTCCATCAAAACCATTAGCTTTTATACCGTTAAAG
>CAJQQH010000109.1 GCA_905480405.1 uncultured Polaribacter sp.
ACTCACCAATAGGAAACATTGCTTTTGATAGTTGTTTTTGGGAAAGTTGACATAAAAAATAAGATTGGTCTTTATTTTTATCTTTACCGCCTAACAATTTATATACAGGCTCGCCATTAATTATTTCTGAACCTTTTCTACAATAATGGCCTGTTGCAACATAATCTGCGCCTAGTTTTAGTGCTATATCCATAAATACATCAAACTTTATTTCTCGATTGCATAACACATCCGCATTTGGAGTTTTTCCTTTACTATATTCATCAAACATATAATCTACAATACGTTCTTTGTATTGGTCACTTAAATCTACAACCTGAAACGGTATTTCTAACTTTTCTGCAACAATCATTGCATCATTACTATCTTCTAACCAAGGGCATTCATTAGATATTGTTACAGAATCATCATGCCAATTTTTCATAAAAAGACCAATAACTTCATACCCTTGTTCTTTTAATAAATGTGCAGTTACACTAGAATCTACACCACCAGAAAGACCAACTACTACTCGTTTCATTTTTTAATTTTGAGAATGCAAAGTTACAACTTTGATGCTGATTTTGTGATTGAAAAAATTGATGAATAAATTGATGAAATTAATTCTTTTTAGGTTTACTAAAAGTGGCTTTCTTTTTCTTAAAATCATTATCAGTAGCAACCTCACCATCTAAATAATATTCCCATTCTCCTACTCTTTTACCATCTTTATAAGACCCTGTTTCTTTTATCATTCCATTTAATTCGAAATATTTTGCAATACCATTTTGCTTTCCGTTTTTAAATGTAATTTCTTCTATTAAAATTCCTTTACTAGAATATTTTTTTGATAAACCATCTTTTACACCTTCTTTATAAACAGAGATTTCTGTAGCCTTTCCGTTTGGGTAATAATTAACCAGCTTTCCATTTAACTTACCATCTTTATAATATTCTTCTGATCTTAATTTACCATTATCAAAATAATAGATCCAATGACCTATTCTTTTTCTACCTAAATAATAGCCTCTACTTTGTAAAACTCCACTTACAGAATAAAACTTCACAAAAAAAGCATCATTTTTTTTAGAATATGTTTTAACAATTACTGGGTGTTTAGAACTCGAAATATCATAAAACTTAAAAACTCCTACTTCTTTTCCATTTTCAAACATACCGGTATAACGTACCTTATTATTCGGAAAATATTTTATCCAAATACCTGTTCTTTGTTTATTCTCATTAAATTGATTGATTTTCTGAGCATTAAAATCTTTGCTCGAAAAAAAACAACCAAAAAACGTAAAAACCAAAAACAGTCTTTTTATATTTATCATTCTAAAACAATTTTAAAGTAAATATACATTAATAGAAACAAAATGAGCATCCTTTATTTAACAGAACAACTCGATAATATGGCAAACCCTAAACGGGAAAACCGACAAAGAGTTGCTAATATTGTATTAGATAATCAAAATTTATTTAAAGATTTGATTACTATTACTTTTGATGTTGATAATAAAGTTTCTATAAAAGCTGCTTGGATTTTAGAATGGATTTGTACACACCATCAACTAAATTGGATTGTTCCTCATTTAGAAGAGTTTTCTAATAAAATAAATACAGTAAAATTTGATAGCGCAATTAGACCTTGTGCTAAAATTTGCGAACATATTGCTACTGCTTATTATTCTAAAAAAGATAATGAAATTAAAAATAAACTTACAATTAAACAAATTGATACAATTGTAGAAACTGGTTTTGACTGGCTAATAACGCCACAAAAAATTGCTGTAAGAGCATATACAATGAATTTTTTATACTTTTTTGGTTTAGAAAAAGAATGGATTCACCCAGAATTAAAACATTTAATCGAATCTAAAATTATTCATGAAAGCAAAGGGTGTAAAGCTCGTGGAAAGTTCATTTTACAAATGATTGAAAAACATAAAAAATCTACTTTATAAATCTGTTGAATTGTCTATTTTTGCAATTAACAACAGAACTAAAAATGGAATTAACACAATTAAATGCTATTTCTCCTATTGATGGGCGTTATAGAGGTAAAATATCAAAATTAGCTAACTATTTTTCTGAAGAAGCTTTAATAAAATACAGAGTACGTGTAGAAATTGAATATTTTATTGCTTTGTGCGAAATTCCTTTGCCACAATTAGCAGATTTTAATTCAGATTTATTTGAAGATTTACGTAAAATTTATACAGATTTTACTGCTGATGATGCTCAAAAAATAAAAGATATTGAGAAAGTTACTAATCATGATGTAAAAGCGGTTGAGTACTTTATCAAAGAAAAATTTGACAAACTAAGCTTGACTAAGTATAAGGAGTTTATCCACTTCGGTTTAACTTCTCAAGACATAAATAACACTGCAGTTCCTTTATCAATTAAAGAAGCTATGAATGATGTTTATGTACCTCAATATTTTGAAGTTTTAGAAAAATTACAAGAATTAGTAATTGAATGGAAAGATATTTCTATGTTAGCTAGAACTCATGGTCAACCAGCTTCTCCAACAAGGTTAGGTAAAGAAATAGATGTTTATGTAGTGCGTTTAAAAGAGCAATTTAATTTATTAAATGATATACCAAGCGCTGCTAAGTTTGGTGGTGCAACGGGTAACTTTAATGCACACAAAGTTGCTTACCCAACGATAGATTGGAAAGAATTTGGAAGTAAGTTTGTTCAAGAAAAACTAGGTTTATATCATTCTTTTCCAACAACTCAAATAGAACACTACGATCATTTAGCTGCTTTGTTTGATACTTTAAAACGTATTAACAACATTATTTTAGATTTAGATAGAGATTTCTGGACCTATGTTTCTATGGATTACTTTAAACAAAAAATAAAAGCTGGTGAAGTAGGTTCTTCTGCAATGCCACATAAAGTAAACCCAATCGACTTTGAAAATTCTGAAGGTAATTTAGGACTTGCAAATGCAATTTTTGAACATCTTTCTGCTAAATTACCTGTTTCTCGTTTACAACGTGATTTAACAGATAGTACAGTTTTAAGAAATGTTGGTGTTCCTTTTGGTCATACAATTATTGCTTTTACATCAACTTTAAAAGGTTTAAATAAGTTATTATTAAACAAACAAAAGTTTGAAGATGATTTAGAAAACAATTGGGCTGTTGTTGCAGAAGCTATTCAAACAATTTTAAGACGCGAAGCATACCCAAATCCTTATGAAGCTTTAAAAGGATTAACTAGAACAAATTCTAAAATTAATCAAAAGTCTATTGCAGATTTTATTGATACATTAGAAGTATCAACAGAAATTAAAACTGAATTAAAAGCGATTACTCCATCTAATTACACAGGAATTTAATGAAAAAAATACTCTTTATTTTAGCAGGAATTTTACTACTTACAGCATGTAAATCAGAATTTGAAGATAATTCAGATCGTTTTAAAGTTGGTGTTTTTAAAATTCCTGCTGGTAAAGGATTTGTAGAAGAAACCATTATTAGACAAGATAGTATTCAAATTAGTAAACATGGTAATCATGTAGACACATTATCTATTAAATGGAAAAACAACTTTTTTTACACTTTAAAATACATCAACCCCAAAACAGAATTACAAAAAGATCCAATGTTTATTCAGATTAATAAAATTCATAAAGAATCTTATGATTTTACTGTAAAGATTGGTTTTTCTAAATTCTCTAAAAAAGCAACTATTTTTAAAGTAGAATAATATGGAAATATTTTTACACTTTGATACTTGGGTTGCACTTTTAACATTAACTTTTTTAGAAATAATTTTAGGAATAGATAATGTTATTTTTATTTCTATATCTGCAAATAAACTACCTGAAGAAAAGGTTAGAAAAGCTACTTTATTAGGTTTAGCTTTAGCAATGGTAACAAGGATACTATTATTGTTTAGCGTGTCTTACTTAATAGCATTAAAAGAGCCTTTTTTTACCTTAGATGTTGGCTGGTTTAAAACAGCAATTACAGGACAAAGTATTATTTTACTCTTAGGAGGTATTTTTTTACTGTATAAAAGTACTAGTGAAATTAGACAAAAAGTAGAAAACACTAATGAAGAACAAGTTTTAAAATCTCCAAAAGTAATTTCGTTTAAAAGTGTAATTATTCAAATTATATTAATTGATATCGTTTTTTCTTTTGATAGTATTTTAACTGCTGTTGGAATGACAAATGGAGTTAATGGAGCTTTATTAATTATGATATTTGCTGTTATTATTTCTATTTTAATTATGATGATATTCTCTAAACCCATTAGTAATTACGTTAATAATAACCCAACAATTCAAATGTTGGCTTTATCGTTTTTAATTTTAATAGGTTTTATGTTAATTACAGAAGGAGCACATTTATCGCATACCGAAATTTTTAACAAAACTGTAGGCGTTATTCCAAAAGGATATTTGTATTTTGCGATCGCATTTTCTTTAAGTGTAGAAATGATTAATTTAAGAGTAAGAAAGAAAAAATAATATCGAACATTTTAAAAAACATATAAGTTTTATATTATTGTTAATATTTTTATTACCAATAACTATTAACTCTGTTCATGATTTTATGAATCATGAACATTCTGTCTGTACCTCTAAAGTTGTTAAGCATATACACGAAAAAGATTCTGATTGTGACATTCATCTTTTAAAACAGAATGACACATTTTTAGTATCTAATACATCTAAAACTAATATTTGTACTATTATCTTAAAAAGTAATAATACAAACTATACATTTTTAAAAAACCATCCTCAATTATCATTTTCCTTGAGAGGACCTCCTCAAATAATTTAAATTAAAAACAATTTGATTTAAATTATGAAAACAAAAGATGATAAAAGCACTTTTAAAGTGTGTATTTGCAATTTGTATTTATACAACTGCTTATGCACAAGATTGTAATTTTTCTATAAAAGGAAAAATTACAGATTTCCATGATAATACACCTATTGTAGGTGCTACTTTACAAATAATAAATACGAACATTTATTCTACTACAAACTCAGAAGGAAATTTTGAATTTAATAACTTTTGTAAAGGAAAATATATTATAGAAATAAAACATGTATCATGTATAGATAAGAGAATAACTTTAAATTTAGATAGAAATATTTTTAAAGAAATACTCTTAGAACATCATTTAGAAGAATTAAACGAAGTAATAGTTACTACGAGTTTAAAAACGGAAAAGACAAGTATAGAAAAATCACTTAAAAGTGGTGTTATTGATAACTTTTCTGATAAATCTCTGGGTGATGCTTTAAATACTTTAAGCGGTGTGTCTTCTTTAAATACTGGTAATACAATTGTAAAACCTATGATACATGGTTTACACAGTAGTAGACTTTTAATTATAAATAACAATGTTAGAATGTTTGACCAAGAATGGGGAGAAGAACATGCACCTAATATTGATATTAATGCTAATGGAAAAATAAATGTAATTAAAGGAGCAAATACTTTAAAGTACGGAAGTGATGCTATTGGAGGCCTAATTTTAATTAGACCTAAAAAATATGCATCTAAAGACAGTATTTTTGGTAGTACACTAACCTCTTTTAATACAAATGGTTTTGGTGGTAATATTAATTCAGAAATCATAAAAACTTATGAATCTGGATTTTTTGTAAAATTACAAGCGAATTATAAAAAATTCGGAGATTTTAAAGCTCCAGATTATTATTTAACAAATACTGGTTTAAACAATATAAATGCTTCGTTTTCTATTGGTAACAATAGGTATGAAAAAGGTTATAATGCTTATTACAGTTATGTAAATAACAATATTGCAATTTTACAATCTTCACACATTGGTAATGTAAATGATTTAGTTAACGCTATAGAAAGTAATTTACCAAGAATAACCGATGATTTTTCTTATGATATTAATTTTCCAAAACAATCAATAACGCATCATTTAGGTAAATTTGAAATTTACAAACGTTATAGATCTTTTGGTAAAATTTCTTTAAAATATGATTTTCAAATAAACAGAAGAAAAGAATATGACTTAAGAAGAGGTGATTTAAGTAATACACCCGTTATTGATTTAAGGTTATTTACAACAAGTATTCAACCTGATTTAGAAATCAATTATTTTGATAATGTAAAAATCAATACTGGAATTCTATTACGTTACCAACAAAACGATGCTGTTTCTGGTACGGGAACAAATCCTTTAATTCCTGATTTTGAAAAATATGACGCAGGAATTTATGCAATAACTAATTATAATTTAAATGAAACTACAGAATTAAGTGCAGGTTTTAGATATGACTTTACTAGAATTGAGGCTAGAAAACGTTATAACATTACAGATTGGAATGAAACCTATAATTACGATGAATTATTTCCAGAATTTGAAACTGGTATTATAGATGGCACAAGAATAATTACTAAACCAGAATACACGTTTCATAACATTTCTGCAAGTTTAGGATATGCGAAGAAATTTGAAAATAACTTATCGTTATTTATTAATTATGGCTTAGCATCTAGAGTTCCAAATCCTTCAGAATTATTTAGCGATGGTTTACACCATAGTGCTGCTAGAATTGAAATTGGATTACTTAATATGGATAAAGAAACTGCAAATAAATTTACTATTTCTTTAGAAAAACAAAATGAAAATTTTGGTTTTACAATAAGTCCATACTATAAACATGTTAAGAATTTTATTCAATTAATTCCTACTGGTATTACAACAACAATTAGAGGAGCATTTCCTGTTTGGGAATACAACCAAACAAATGCTCAAATTTTTGGATTAGATTTAGATGTGAATAAAAGAATTACGGATAAGTTTAATTATAATGGTACTATTAGTTTCTTGCAAGGTGATAATTTAAAGGACAATACTCCTTTAATACATATGCCAGCTACAAGTTTTGGTAATACAATATCGTATACAAACTATAATTTAAATCAACTACAAATAAGTTTGAGTCATAAAACTGTTTTTAAACAAAATAGGTTTCCAGACTATAACTTTTTTACTTTTAACCCAATTCTACAACAAGATGTTTTTGTAGATATTAGTACAACACCTTCTACTTATTCATTATTTAGTTTAAACTCTTCTGCTAAATTTAAAACATTAAAAAAAGGAGAATTAAAGCTTGAGTTAAATATCAACAACCTTTTTAATGTTTCTTATAGAGAACACCTTAATAGGTTTAGATATTTTGCAGATGAATTAGGTAGAAACTTTAACATAAAAATTAAAATAAATTATTAAAAATTACAAATTATGAAATCAATTAATACTATAAAATTATTAGCAATATTATTTATATCTTCTTTAACTTTTACAGCATGTTCAGATAATGAAGAAGATGATCATGACCATGAAGAGGAATTAATTACAACAGTAACCTATACACTTACTAGTGGTAATGATATTGTAACTCTAAAGTTTAAAGATATAGATGGAGAAGGTGGTGCAGATGGTACATATACCGTTTCTGGCGCATTAAGTGCTAATACAACTTATACTGGATCTATAGAATTATTAAACGAAACAGAATCTCCTGCAGAAGATATTACTGAAGAAGTTGAAGAAGAAGGAGATGAACATGAGTTTTTCTATTCATCAACAATTTCTGATTTAACAGTTAGTAAAACAGATGTTGATTCGAATGGAAACTCAATTGGTATTGCTACTTCTTTAGCTACTTTAGATGCTGGTACTGGAACTTTAACTGTAATATTAAAGCATGAACCTACAAAGCCTAACGATGGTACTGCTAATGGTGCTGGAGGAAGTACTGATGTTGAAGTAACATTTTCTATTGAAGTTGAATAAATAACTTCTCTTCTTAATAAAAAAAGTGCTGTTTATCAGCACTTTTTTTATTGCACATATTTTGTCTTTTTAAGTGTGTTTAAAATGATAAATGAAGCTAAAAAGAATATTGCTAAACACAACACAGACCATTGCATAGAATCTGTAATGGCATATAACAAACCATAAACAAAGGTTCCTAAAACAATTGCAATTTTTTCTGTTACATCATAAAAACTAAAATACGTTGCATGATCTTCAGTTTCTGGTAATAGCTTAGAATAAGTAGATCTTGTTAAAGATTGAATTGCACCTTGAACAAAACCAAGTAAAACTCCTAACCCATAAAAATAAAACGCTACGTTTTCTTGATTCTTATCTAAGAGAAATGCTGTAAAACAAACTACCATCCAAATTACTATTGTTACTTTAAGTGCTTTAATATTTCCCCATTTCTCTGATAACCTAGAAAAAACAAAAGCACCTACAATTGCTACAATTTGAACAAGCAAAATGGTAACTATTAAATTCATAGCTGGCAAACCCAATTCGGTAGAACCAAAAATTGCTGCCATTAAAATAATTGTCTGCACACCTATACTTAACAAGAAAAAAGAAATTAAGAACTTTTTTAAGGTTGGATAATTCATTACTTCTTTTGCTACAATTTTTAATTCTCTAAAACCTTTCCATATATAATCATTATCTGGTTGCTTATTATAAATATCGTTTGGTAAACGTTTAAAAGTAATTTGTGCAAAACCAATCCACCAAAGCCCTACTAAAATAAAAGAAATTCTAGATGCCATTGATGACGCTGCACTTTCTGCTGCTTTTATAGCTTCTGTAATTTCTAATTCTGTTCCATTTGTTCTTATAGCTTCATCGATACTTATATCAAAACCAAATACGCCAGGAAACATTATCATACCTAAATTAATTATTAGTAAAATAACAGAACCTAAATAACCATAAATAAAACCTTTCGCACTTGCTCTATCTTGTTGTTCAGGATACGCTACTTCAGGTAAATATGCATTATAAAAGACCAAACTTGCCCAAAAACCTATACTTGCTAAAATGGTAAAAACAATACCAATCCAAACAGTATCTATTCCTTCAAAAAAAAATAAACTCATTACAGACAATCCTCCCATCCAACAGAAAAATTTCATAAACTTTTTCTTACTTCCTGTATAATCTGCAATTCCTGATAAAATAGGAGAAATAAAAGCTACAATCAAAAAAGAAAATGATAATGCATAACTATATAAACTATCTGGGTGCTCCCATTCCATACCTAGAAAACGAACAATTTTGCCATCTGTAACGGCACTATAATACAAAGGAAAAACAGCTGTACTAATTACTAAAGAATAAACTGAATTAGCCCAATCGTAAAAAGCCCAACCATTAATTAATTTTTTATCTCCGATTTTTAACATAAAAGTATATTTAAAAAAAATGCCATTCAATTTCTTGAATGGCACACAATATAGGAAAACTATTCCTTTAATTATTTTTTAGCTTGAGATACAGGTTGATTATATTTTTTTGCATACATTTTTGCTGTTGGTAAATAATTTTTTAAATCTTGAATTCTAGATTCATTTGATGGATGCGTACTTAAAATTTGAGGAGTAGAACTACCGTTAGACAACTTACTCATTCTTACCCAAACTTCTGCAGCTTCAGTACCATCATAACCAGCCATAAGCATAAATACCAAACCTAATCTATCTGCTTCTTGCTCATGAGTTCTACTAAATTTTAACATTGTTAAACCAGAACCAACACCAAAAGCCGTATTCCAAATTTGCTGTGTTTGTGGATCTTTGTTAGACGTTCCTAAAGCTACTAATAAACCGCCTATTTGTTGCCCGTAAGAGGATGTCATACGTTCTTGACCGTGTTTTGCAAACGCATGTGCAACTTCGTGCCCCATAACTGCAGCAACACCATTTACGTTATCGCAAATTGGCATTATACCAGTATAAAAAACAACTTTTCCTCCTGGCATACACCAAGCATTTACAGTTTTATCATCAACTAAATTAAATTCCCATCTATATGAATCTGCTTCAGAAACCATATCATTTGCTCTCATAAAACGATCTACAGCAGCAGAAATATTTTTACCAACTTCTTTAATTTGATTGGTCATTTCTCTATTTGTAGATAATTTATTTTCCTTTAAAAAACCTTCATATTGTGCAAAACTTGTAGGTAGAACTTGTGCATCACTAACTAAATTAACACGACTTCTTCCTGTAATTGGTACAGTGCTACATTCAGAAAAAAGGAAAACAGCAACAACTAAAACTAATATATTTTTCATTTTTAACATTTTGGTTCTTTATATAAGACACTAAACACGTAATTTAGTCACTTATAAATTGATATCTAATATTTATTAAAATTACGTATTCTATAATTATTAAAAAAATATTTTTAATGCAGTTTTTTACTAAAAATAAATTATTCCCTATTAGTTTAAAAATTCCAAAATTTGTAAAATGGTTTATACAATTAATTCATTTTTTTTCTACTAGATTAACTCTTTTGGTAACTTCAAAAATTTTTGCTACTCCACCTAGTTTCACAACACCAAAACCAGAAAAAGGGATGAAAGAAAGCTCACAAGCTAAAACCCTAATGGTAAAAACTATTAACAAAGAAGTTCATGTTCTAACTTATGGCTATTCCGATAAAAAAGTATTGCTATGTCATGGTTGGGCAGGAAGAAGCACGCAACTTTATATGATTGCCAATAAGCTTTTAGAAAATGGTTATATGGTCGTTTCTTTTGATGGACCTGCTCACGGAAAATCTACCGGTAAAGAAACAAACTTAATAGAGTTTATAGAAACTATAAAAACAATTAATAAAGAGCTTGGGCCTTTTGAAGCAGCAGTTGGCCATTCTTTTGGTGCAATGGCAGTTATAAATTCGCAAGCTGAAAAAGAAATTTTTAAATGTATTGTTACTGTAGGTTCTGGAGATAAAATTTCTGATATTTTAATAAACTTTTCTAATAACCTAGGTTTAAAAAATAATTTCGGTGAGAAAATAATTGCTTTTCTTCAAACAAAATGGAATTTAGATTTTAATAATTATGATGCTAATAAGGTTGCAAAAAAAATTAAAACTCCTGCTTTAATTATACATGATGTAAAAGATGGAGATGTTCTTGTAAGTTGTGCCATTAATATTCGTCAAAATTTAGAGAAAGGTTCACTCTTAATTACTAACGGATTAGGACACACGAAAATTTTACGTGATAAAAAAACTGTGAAAAGTATAATAAATTTTATAAAACAACATACATGAAAAAATTAGCATTAACACTTGTTTTATTATTGATGATAAATTGCACTACCAAAGCGCAAAATACATCTGAAGAAAAAAAATCTTATAAAGTTGAGAAAACGCAAACCGAATGGAAAAAATTACTTTCTCCAATACAATACAATGTTTTAAGAGAAGCAGGAACAGAAAGAGCTTTTACAAGTGAATTAAATAAGAATTATAAGAAAGGAACTTATGTTTGTGCAGCTTGTAATACTAAGTTATATAAATCTGACCATAAATTTGATTCTGGCTCTGGATGGCCTTCTTTTGATAGAGCTATAAAAGAAAATGTAGAATTAGATGTTGATTACAAAATTGGTTATGCAAGAACGGAATTAAAATGTAACACGTGTGGTAGTCATTTAGGGCATTCTTTTAATGATGGACCTAAAACGACAGGAAAACGTCATTGTATTAATGGAGCCGCATTAAAATTTATCCCCGAAAAATAGTATCTTTAAAATCTATTACAGATTTTAAAGATGAAAAAAATAAAATTTCCAAGCGCACAAACTGTATTGCTTATTATAGCTGCTTTTGTAGCGCTTTTAACTTGGTGTATTCCTTCTGGTCAATACGATAGATTATCTTACAATAAAGACGATAATTCCTTTGTAAAAACTAGCCTAGATAACTCTATAATTTTAGAAGCTTCACAAAAAACATTAAATGATTTACAAGTTAAAATTCCTATTAAAAATTTTACATCTGGGGCAATATATAAACCCATTAGTATACCCGGAACTTATAAAAAATTAGAAGCTAGACCTCAAGGTTTTAAAGAGTTTATTTTAGCTCCATTAAAAGGTATAATTGCTGTTTCTGATATTATTATTTTAGTCCTATTTATAGGAGGTCTTGTTGCAATCGTAAACTACACGGGCGCTTTTGAAGCTGGTATAACAAGACTTTCTGTTCTTTTAAAAGGAAAGGAGTTTATTTTAATAATTGCAGTAACTTCTTTAATTGCATTAGGAGGAACTACTTTTGGTTTGGCAGAAGAAACAATAGCCTTCTACCCTATTTTAATTCCTATTTTTATTGCTGCAAAATACGACGCAATAGTTGCATTGGCTTGTATTTATATAGGATCTAGTATTGGTACAATGATTTCTATAACAAATCCGTTTAGCACAATAATTGCTTCAAACTCTGCTGGTATAAATTGGACAACAGGAATTGAAGGAAGAATCATACTACTTTTAGTTGGACTAATAATTTCTATACTATATATTATTAGATATGCCCAAAAGGTAAAAAATGACCCAAGTAAATCTATTATTTTTGATCAAAAAGAAAGTATAGAAAAATTATTTTCTTTTGAAAACTCTACAAAAAAAACAAATTTTTCTCTTAGATTAAAATTAGTTCTTAGCATTTTTATAATTTGTTTTATTGTAATGGTTTATGGGGTAATTAATTTAGATTGGTGGTTTTTAGAAATGACTGCAGTATTTTTTGTTGGTGCTCTAATAATAGGTTTTATATATAAAATAAACGAAACTGTTTTTGTTGAAACTTTTATAAAAGGTGCTAATGAACTATTAAGTGTGGCTTTTATTATTGGTTTAGCTCGTGGTGTAACCATTTTAATGGAAGATGGTTTAATTAGTGATACACTTTTATTTTACGCAAGTTCATTTACAGAAGGAATGCATAAAGGTCTTTTTATAAATGCGATGATGTTTGTTTACAGTGGTCTTACTTTTTTTATACCTTCTTCTTCTGGTATGGCAGTATTAACAATGCCAATTATGTCTCCTTTAGCAGATACAGTATCTTTGGGCAGAGAACATGTAGTAAATGCCTATCTTTTAGGTATAGGTCTTTTTAACTTTATTAACCCTACTGGTTTAATTTTAGCTTCTTTAGCAATGATTAAAGTTGGTTATGATAAATGGTTAAAATTTGTAATTCCGTTAGTTCTAATTCTTACTTTACTTTCTATAATTTTCTTAACAATTTCAGTTTATTTATAATGGATAATTCTTATTTAAAAAGTACTATAACTCAATTTAAATACAATAAAACTTTAGCTGATAAAACTTTTAATCAACTAACAAAAGATGAACTTTTTTGGCAGTATAATAAAGAGAGTAATTCTATAGCAATTATTGTTAAACATATTGCAGGAAATATGCTTTCTAGATGGACAAAATTTCTTACTGAAGACGGAGAAAAACCATGGAGAGATAGAGATAATGAATTTATAAATACATTTAACTCTAAACAAGAACTTATTGATTATTGGGAAAAAGGATGGAAATGTTTATTTGCGAGTTTAGATGATATTAATGAAGAAAACAAAAACACAATAGTTTACATAAGAAATCATGGACATACAATAACAGAAGCTATAAACAGACAATTGTGCCATTATTCTTATCATATTGGTCAAATTGTTGTTTTAGGTAAAATGGTTAAAAATGAAAATTGGGAAACTTTATCTGTTCCAAAAGGTGCTTCTAAAATTTATAATGAAGAAAAATTTTCTAAAAAGAAAAGACGTACTCATTTTACAGAAGACTTGTAAATTAAACACCTTCTAACCAAGTTTTAAAAGCATTCACTTTTTCTCTACTTACAATTATTTCTTTTTCTAAAACCATCGTAGGAATTACTTTTAATCGACTATTAGAATACACAATAACATCTTTAAATGCATTAATGTTAATAATAAATGAACGGTTAACTCTAAAAAATAATGATGCACTTAAAACTTTGTGCACATCTTCTAATTTAAAATCTATTATATATTTTTTGTTTTCTTTGGTTACTAAATATACGGTTCTTCCTTCTGCATAAAACAAGGCTACTTCTTCTGTTTTTATAGAATGAATATGATTACCCAAACGTACTAAAAACCTATCTTTTTCTTTCTTTATTTTAATTTTATCTACAACTTTAGAAACAGTTTCTGCATTAAAAATTGTTTCCATAATTTTTAATTTATTCATTGCCTTAGATACATCTGTAAACGTAATAGGTTTTAGAATATAATCTATACTATTAACTTTAAAAGCATCTACAGCAAATTCATCAAAAGCTGTAGCAAATATTACTGGTTTGTTAATTTTAACATGATTAAATATTTCGAAACTTAAACCATCTGTTAACTGAATATCCATAAAAACAACGTCGTAATTTTGGTTACATTCAAACCAATTTATACTTTCAGAAATACTAGACAATACTTTTAAAATTTTAATATTAGTATTAAACTTTAATAAATATCTTTCTAGTTTTTCAGCTGCTAAATGTTCATCTTCAATAATAACAATGTTCATAATTATGATATTATATTTAATTTAGGAATTATAATTTTTCTACTTCTTTCAGTTTCTACAATTTTAATTTTTGTTGAACTGTAAACATTATAACTTCTTACAATTTCTTTGATTTTATCTAAATTAAACTGAGTGGTTATTTTATCATTTTTATGGTAAGAAATATCTAAACACTCATCTGTTTCGTTTAAGTTGATTTGCAACATCGATTCTGAAGTTACAATACTCGTTCGTACTATTTGTTCTATTATAAAAAGTAAGCTTCCAGGAACTATTAAAAATGTGCTTGTGCAATTATTATTAAAAGAAACATTTTTATAAGCTAAATAATTAAAAAGTTCTACTAATTCTTTAACAACGTTAATTTCTTCTTTAAAAGAGATTAATTCTTTTTCTTGACCAGATAAAATATACCTATAAATTGTAGCTAAATGATCTATAAAATCATCTGATTTGTCTTTATTTTTTTTTTATCAGAATTAATAATGATTCTAAACTTTCAAATAATAAATTAGGATTTATTTCTCTTTTAAATCGTTTAAAATCGTGTTCAATATTTTTTTTTATTAATCCCTCTTGTAGTAATTTTTCAGAATTGATTTTAAATAAATATTGATGACTCAAATAGAGAACAATATAAATAAAAGTAACACCACAAAATATACTATCAAAAACATAAATTTCTTCAATAGAAGCAGAAAAATTTAATAAATATTTAAAGTATAAATTAATTGCAATTGTAGAAATAACTAGACATAAAGCCATAGAAATAATAACTTGTAAAAAGATATTAAACCTAGATAATTTATTAAATAAAGTTCTTTTAAATAATAATAAAAGTCCTCTAGAAAATTCTTGAATTAAGTAACTTAATGCAATACAAAAATATAATTCTTCGTTAAAAAACTGCTCTTGAATTTGTTCTACATTATTGTTTAATAGTAAAACCAATAAATATATAATTACACCACTAATGATAGGGCTTAAAAGTCGAAAAAGTGGTTGGTGTATAAATAACTTTTTCATCTAATTAAAGGTAATTTAACTATGAATTTTTCATTTTTTATGATAGAAATGGCCTTATCGGCAATCAATAAATATCGTGCTTCAATATTTTTTAACCCAATATTAAAAGAGATAATATTTATTGGTACTTTAGTAATATTGTTTTCTACAACTACCTCAAAACCATTAGATTTAATACTGATAAGCAATGGTGTATTAATAGACATTTGATTATGTTTTACTGCATTTTCTACTAACATTTGTAAAGTTAAAGGCGGAATTTTTGTTTCTAACACATCATCTTCAATAGAAATAATACATGAAAACTTATCTTTAAAACGAGTTTGTATTAAATAGATATACGCATTTACAAAATCAATTTCTTCTTGTAAAGTAATTAGTTTTTGATGATAACTTTTTAAAGTAAAATCATACATTTTTGCTAGTCTTCTAATAAAAATTTCAGCACTACTTTCGTCCTTATAAATTAAAGAAGAAATTGTATTTAAACTATTAAATAAAAAATGTGGGCTTAATTGAGATTTTAATGCATTTAATTGTAATTCTATTTGCTTTCTTTCTTGTTTAACTATTTCAATTTGAAGTTTTGAATATGAATAATAAGAATACAATGCAAAGTAAATTACTTCGAAAACAATTGTTAAAATCAGTAAAATGATGCCTAATTTAATAATTGAAGAATAATATATTTTTATGAAATTTTTTACTTCAAAAAAATAGACTTTATACACATAGAAAAAAAATACAGTTATAAAAAAAGAAATAATAAAATGAGTAAGAACTCCTATAAAAAGTCTAGTTCCAATTTTCTTTTGATAAGGTAATATTTTGTTTAAAACTTTAACTGTTTTAGAAATAACAACAGTGATAAAAACGCCTAATAATGACGCAAGTAAAGCATCTTTTATAAGATAATTTGTATATTCTTGTTGTTCACTAAAAATTAAGAAATAATTAATAGAAACACCAAACAAAACGCCTAATAAAGGCAAAATGATATATTTTTTCAAGAAAATAATGTTTGTTAATTTTTCTACTAAATGCATAATAGCAAGGTAACAATTCTAAATTTTAGAATTGTTACCTAATTTTCTTATTTTAATAAATAGCTTTCATTGCTCTTCCAAAATAAGTTTCAGAATTAATTGATTTTGCTGTTTTCGTATAAGCTTCTTTAACTTTACTTGAAGCATTTTTTACTTTGGGTGCAAATGCGATTAATACCTGCGATAATTCGTGACTAGATTCTATAGACTCTACAGCATTTAAAAGATTTATTAATTGTGTTTCATTTAAATCTTTATTTTTAGCAATTCCCTTATAAATTGTTGCTGCATAATGACTAGAACTTATATTTCTTGTTATAATCTCTAGAACATTATTAAAACTCTCATTGTCCAACTTATTCTTAACTAATTCCTTAATTACTTCTGATGCATAATGATCTGAATTAATATCATTTAAAGAATTCATAAAACTATTATAAGCTTGTTTAGATAAATTTTTATTTCTTAATGCTTTTTTAAGGGTGTTTGTCTTGTAATGATCTGAACCTATATTTTTAGATAGCTTCATTACTTGTTCCATATTATTCTCGTTAAGTTTTCTTTCATCCATAATATTCCCTAAAACCTCACTCAAATAGTGGTCTGAATTTATATTTTCGGAAATTGTTAAAAGACTAGCTAACTGAGTATCATTTATTTCTTTGTTAGATATAATTGATTTTAAAATTTGAGTTAAATAATGATCTGAACCAACTGTTTTTGCTGCAGAAATATAAGCATCAATTGAGCTTGAATTTTTCAAAAATAATTCTTGATTTTTTCTTAAAATATTTGCTAAATAATGGTCTGAGCTTATTACTTTACCAACAGTTTTTAAGGTGTTTGTTACTTCTTTAGATGATAATGGCTTCTTTAAAAGCAATTTAAAATATGCACTTTGCACATAATCACTTTCCATTTTTTTTATTTCATCTAAAACATCATTAGCACCACCTTTTTTATAAAAACGATCTACTCTACTCTCCGCTCCAATTATTGTAGACCTTAAAATTTCTGGCAAAACATCAGATAACCACTGTTTTCCTTCAGGATAATAATCTTTTTCACTCCAACCTACATAATATTTTCTAATAAGTTTATTTCCTTCTTTTTCAATAATAATTTTTCTTTTTTTCCCAAAACTAGATTTTTTAATTTCAATATATCCTCCTCTAGAAATATCTACAATATCACTATCAATTTCGTTTAAAGTAATTTCTCCTTCATATTCAATTTTAAAGTCATTTTTATTATTACTAATACTTATTTTATTCCTTCCATTATTACTATTAAATGAAATTGAATTTTGAGCAAAATAATTTTTCGGACTCAAAATAAATATGATTAATAATATAGTTAGTAAAGATCTTTTCTTGTTTATATTTGATGTTCTCATTATGTGTAAAAGTTTAAATTATTTGTATAATTATTTATTGACAAAACAAATGTATGCTCCTAATATCATTCAAAAAAATGAAATGTATTGAACTGTATAAATAACGTATTGAATTGTAAAAAACAGACTAAATAACTAGTTACAAGAACAATACACAAACATGAATATTTTTTTTTGACAAATTATTTTATTTATCAAAAAAAATAAAATAATTACTTAAAAAAAATGTGATTTTATGTGACTTCTAAATCTTTTATGAGTCTAAAAAAATAGATAAGTAAACCAAGTAATATTCTTATCTAAAACTAAAAAATAATGTATTTTTTGAATTATATATTTAAAATATTTATTAAAAAGAATAAGAAAGTAAATTAATATGCATATTTTAGTACATTATATTTTTTTAACGAAATTATATTTTCAAAACTAACACCCCCATTAGTAAATTGAAAAAAATATTTATAATATATATACTTGTATATAATTGTTTTGCTTATTCACAGCAATCAACAAAGAAATATACTGTCTTAAAATCTACAATAACTTCTGTAGGTTCTTCTACCATTTATAATCATAAAGGTAAATATAGCATTCAACAAAGTGTTGGTCAATCTGGTATTATAGGTAAGAAGGAAGTAAACTCTATTACTGTACAACAAGGTTTTCTTACTAGTAACATCAATTTAAACATAGATAATTCTACTAAAGACAACTTTACAGAAACATTAGATTTTGTAATTTCTCCAAACCCTTTTATCGATCATATTAAAATAGATTTTTCTAAAAAAACTACCTATGACATTTACATTAGAATCTATGATGTAAACGGTAAAGTTTATTCTGTAACTAAACATGATCCTTCTATTAAAATAGTTTTACCTATGAAAAGGTATAGTATTGGAACTTATTTAATACAAATTAAGAGTGGAAAAAAGAATGTTACTAAGAAAATTTTAAAAACGAATAATTAAAATGTTATATAAAAAAACTACATATAGCCTTTTATTATTTTTCACAGTTTTAATTGCTGAGATAAATGCACAACAAGTTTACCTAGAAACAGGTGTGGAAAGTGCATTTTTTAAAGATTATGTTAACAACCTTGGAGAAAATTCTTTAGATCTAAATTATGCTAAATCTCAATCTTTTTTTATTGAAAGTGGTTTACGATTAGACCTTTATAATAACAGATTAAAAGGGGAAGCTGGTTTAAGTTATAATACGTACAAAATTAATACTGGTTTTTATTCAGGAACTGTAAGTATACCTTTAACATACGACCTAGACTATGCTAGTGTTAAAGCAGGCATACTTTTTTCTTTAATAAATGAACCAAGAATTAAATTAAACGTACACGCACAACTTTCTTACGATTGGCTGGTAAACGGAACTAGTACTTATAGAAATATTGTTAATAATTTATATAATGACAATACTTTTGACAAAACTTTAATACGTTTTCATAAAGGATTAAGTGCTGAATATAATATATCAGATGCAATAGCAACTTATATTAAATATAACATTGCAGATAGTTTTAGAGAAAAAAATGAGGATAGTAATATCGAAGAGAGCTATATATACCATTCAGACGCTATTTCGTTTGGAATACTATTTAATATATTAGGAAGAAGCACCAAATGTTATGGTGGATTTTAAGTTAATCGAGAAAATGAAAAATATACGTAAAATATGGCTTTTTTTATTTTTAATGACCAGTACAATTGTACTTGGTCAAACTCCTGGTTTTAATTATCAAGCTTTAATCTTAAACAATGAAGAAGTTCAGATTCCTGGAACTGATGTTACCAACAATAAAATACCTTTAAGTTTAGAAGATATTACTCTACGATTTACTATAACAAATGATGTTGGTATAGAATATACAGAAGAACACACCATAACAACAGATGAAAATGGGATGGTTTCTGTTATTGTTGGCGAAGGAACACCTATCAATTTTACTTTTGAAGATATTAATTGGGATGGTAAATTAAAATACTTAAACGTAGAATTAAATATTATAAGTAATAGTGAAGGTTTTGTTTTTTTAGATACTCAAAAAATACTTTATATACCACACCCATCAAACGGAACAGGAAATGTGAGAATTGTAAATACTTTAGAAGAGTTAACTCCTCCTTATAATTTAGGGGATTTAATTTGGATTACAAATTTCGGACCTAATAACAATCCAACATTATTAATTTGGGATGGCAATAATTGGATACCTGTTAATGAAGATTACGACCCAACAAACGAATTAGGTCTTGTAGTTGTAACAGATGATAATGAAAGAGATACTCAGTTTGCAAGAGCTGTAGATGGAGATCAAGTTTGGAACAAAAGCTGTAAATGCATACAAGTATTTAATGATTCTAATTGGGTTTCTATAACAACACTTGCTTTAAATGGACTTACAAAAATTGATAACACAATTAAACTAGGTGGTACTTTAACAGAAGCTACAATACTTAAAACAAACACTACAAACACCTTAGCTATAGAAGGTTTAGACGAAAGTACAGACAATGAAGATTTATTTGTTGTTATAGATAAAAATACAGGCGTTTTAAGGTACCAGAAAGCACCAACTATTTCTACCGTATCACAAAAAAAAGAACTTATAATTTATGCAACCGATGGACAAATAGAATTCCCAACACCATTAAACATTACCAATGTAGAAAAAATTAATGTTTACAGAAATGGTATCAATATAAGTTTTACTGCCCTAAATACAAATACCATAAAACTAGAACCTGAAGCAGTTTGTTACGAAAACGATAAAATAAGAATTGTACAATTATATTAACTATTAACTCCCTACACAAAATGAAAAAAATTAACAGTAAAATCAGAATATTAACACAATTATTAAAATCAAAAACAATGAATACAAATTATTTAAAACTAGCCGTTTTAGGCCTTATGATGTTTGCAGGATCCGCAATTAATGCGCAAACAACTTCTGGTGCAGATAATGTAGCACAAACAGACAAAGCAGGTGAATCTATTAGATTAATAGATAACAAAGGAACAATTAAATACATGCAATCTAATAACGGTATTACTACAATAACATCTACCGAATCTGGCAACAAAACAACAACTACATGGCAATTAGGTGGCTCTTTAGTAGACAACACCTATATAGATGTTGATGGTAAAGTTTTTTCTTTAGATGGAATTAAGTTAATTAGCCCTGCTGCAGGTACTGCTTCAGATTTAGCTTCTACCGACGCAACATCTTTATCAACTGGTAAAAGTGGAACTGCAACAGGTACAGGATGGACTGTATTAATTAGAGACGAAGTTACTGGTGAAACAAGTAAAATTTTAGCTTCAGATCTAATAGCAACAGGACATACAGAATTAACATCAATTGACCTTGAAACAGCTGCAACTACTTCTTTTACAGGTTTAACTGGTTTATCAGCAACACATCCAATCTCAAAAGTTTCATTATTTAGAAATGGAGCTAAATTAAGAGCTGGTACAGATTACACAATTACTACAGCTGGTGAAATTAATATCATAACAGCAGCTGGTGATGTTGGGGTAAATGATTTTAATCTTTATGCAACAGATATTCTTGAAGTACACTGGATTAAATAATACTACAGATATTAAATTATTACTTGTTTAAATATAAATAAAATATGGAGAATTGGTTATCAGATAATCAATTCTCCTAAACAAGTAAATTATTAAAACAAATTTTTCCTTTAAAAAAAAGGGTCTATTAATGTTACACAAAAGAATCAAACATTTTTTTATATTAATACTATTTGCAATTTGCATACAGCATACTGTTGCTCAAGAAATTAGAGTAATAGACAATAAAGGAACTGTAGAAAAGGTTAATAATAACATTGTTACTTCTTCTGAGCTTGCTCCTATAACACCTGCACCCTTTAAAGGCGATATTTGGATAAATAACATATCTATACCAAATACTATCAAAATTTATAATGGTGCAACTTGGGAAGACATAACACATACTGGTTCAAAAGGCTCTGTCTTTTTTGCAGATACAAATGGTGTACCAACTGAAGATAATGCTCAATTCTTTTGGGATGACACAAACAATAGACTTGGAGTTGGAACAAGTTCTCCAACCAATAAATTTCATGTAGCAGGAGCTATGAGAGCTCAAGGAATCTTAAATTCTGACGGCACTGTAGGAGAGCCTTCATTTCGTTTTAAAGATGACACAAATACTGGTATGTATTTACCAGCTGCTGATGAATTAGGTTTTTCAGTAGGTGGAATCGAAGCAATAAAAATAGATGAACCAACACTTGGAAATACTGTTGTTATCATAAAACAAGCTTTAGAATTAGAAGGTCAATTATTAGATAGTAATGGAGATTCGGGTACAGCAGGTCAAACATTAACATCTACTGTTACAGGTACAGATTGGACATCAGATATCAATAATTGGAGTTTAACTGGAAATAGTATTACTAGTACTAATTTTATAGGAACAACAAATTCTCAACCATTTAATATAAAAGTAAATAACAATAGTTTTGGAAGTTTTCATCCTAATGGAGGTATTAACTTAGGAAATACATCTGTTGCAAATGAGAATCAAGCAATTGCAATTGGAGATGCAGCAAGTGCTAATAGTAATGAAGCCATTGCTATTGGAGATTCTGCTAAAGCAGATTTTTATCAATCAATTGCTATTGGTGTTAATTCCGAAACTGGTAATAATGAAGCTATTGCTGTAGGAAAAGATGCAAAAGCAGATGGTTATCAATCTATTGCAATTGGTATTAATTCCGAAACTGATAATAATGATGCCATCGCTATTGGAAATACTGCAAAAGCAAATAGTTACCAATCAATTGCTATTGGTGTTAATTCAGAAACTAGCGATAATCAAGCTATAGCTATAGGAAATACTGCAAAAGCATCTAATCAACAAGCAATTGCTATTGGAAAAGACGCAAATGTTAGTGGGCAAAATGCAACCGGAATTGGATATCAAGCAACAACAGCGCAAGCTAACGCTATTGTACTAGGAAGTAGTGCTAATAGTAACAATAAGATAGGAATAGGTACCAATACACCAGATGAAAGACTACATATTGTTGGCTCTATTAAAATAGTAGACACCACAGAAGGTGAAGGAAAAGTACTTACCTCTGATGCTTCTGGAAAAGCAACTTGGGCTTTAGCATATAACAGTGTAGAAAACGAACTTATTTTTGAAGGAGCTGGCGCAAATATTAATTTTTACTACGTATCAATGTTAATTGACAATGACTGGAAAGTTATAAAATATGATAAAACAGATGTTAATGTCGAAGATGAAGCATCAATATCTAATAATGCAGGTCAAACAACGCAACCTTTAACATTAATAGCTTGTGAAAGTCTAACTTATAATTAAACGAGCACAATAATGAAAAAAAAAATATGCTTATTTATAACCTTGCTGCTTGTTTTTTCACTGTATGCACAAACTTACGTAAATAATGGAGGTACTTTAGAGTGCACTGGTTTAGGTATTACAAGTGATGGTATTTATGATGCGTTAATTTCTAACGGAATTGGCACCGGGCATTATAAAGAAACTCTAGCTGGAAATAAAAAAACGTATGTTTTTAATGCAACTATTAGAATAGGAAATGCTGCAAATAGTGGTTCTAATTCTGTTTGGGACAGTTCTAATCAACATATAAAAATAAATGCTGCTAGTTTTGAAATATATGGTAGTGTATTACAAGGAAATATAAATACTGGTCAAAGTAAAGATGGTGGAAGTTTTTCTGTTGTAGGAACAGTTGATGACTCTTTTAAAATATTTGATAATGGAATTTTCATCGCTTATGGAAGCTCAATTTATGCTCAAAATAGAATTCGATTAAGTACTAATTGTAAATTTGAAGTAATAGATTGTGACTTTCAACCAGAAGATGGAGTTACTGTATTTGATACTGGTTCAAATCCTGGGTTAAATTCATTTATTACTTATGACAGAACTAGAGTACACCATACAACAGCTGTAGGTATAAAATTATATGCAGACAATAACACCAATACTTTTTCATTAAATGAAACTAAAGTAGAAGGTTGCACATATGCGTTTCAAGTTGGTGAAGCAGCTAATCTTACACCTGTTTTAAAAGATGTAGAAATAAATAGTTGCGATTTTCATATAGTAGCAAATAAAGGAGATTCAAATGTTGTTTTTGTAAACCCAGATTTCACAACGTTAAGAACATCTACTACCCATTCAGATGTAAATGATATTACAACAATTGCTTTTAGATACTCTGCTAAATTATTAGATGCAGCAAATATTCCAATTGAAAATGTAAGATGCTATTATTTAGATGGTAATTCAAATATCATTTTAAATAACACATTTACAGACGCAGCTGGAAATATCACAGGGTTATTTAATTATGACGGAGAATCCTGCCTACAAAACTCAACATATGCAGGAAATACGAAAACAGATAGAGAAAACCACACAAAATCTTTTGCTAGTTATTTACATAATCTAAAATCTGAAAGTATTATTATATCTAAAGATATTTCAGAAAATATTATTCTGTCTGATGATGTAACTATAACAGAACCTTTAAAAGCAATTACAAATGCATATACAGAAATAGAAACTACAGCAAAATTTTATGATCGTGCTAAAGCTTTTCTAGTCGATAATTACACAGGTGAAACTACACCTATTGTTACACGTAATGATGATACAATCGATGCAAATGGCTACAATGTAGTAATTGATGCAACAGCAGCAACTCCTTTTACTTTTGATGGGACAACAATTACTATTAAAGCAAATGTATTTAATGGCAATATAATAACTTCTACATCAGCAACTATTACCACTGCAAATGGAGCTATATTAGAAGGCGGATATTCTGACAGTACTGGAATCAATAAATTTGTACATTTAGATTGGATTGATAACACACAATTGGATGTTGCTTTCATAAATAATGATGATGATAGTGTAATAACATCAACAGGAACATCACCAACAAATCAAGTATTTAAAGGTTTTTTTTTATTACCAACACCAGCCCCTTCTAATGGTATTAGTGTAGAAATTTCATCATCAACTTCTGGTAACACTCCTCTTTATCAATCTATAATTCCTTTAAATGATCTAAGATTTATAAATTTAAAAGTATTGTTAGACAATAGAGGTACAGAAGAAAATCAAATAAAAATTTTATATTTATCAAAGAAACTTTTAGTTAAAACAGAAGCTATTAAGAATGCATTAAGTAATTTATCCAATACAAATGTTTCTTTAACTGAAATCATAACAAACACAAACTCCTCAGCTACTGGTACTTTAGAAAATCAAGAAGCACTAATACGTCTTTTAAAGAGACTCTTAAGTAAAGTAAGTGCCAACAGAGAAGCATTAAAAAAACAATAAAAACAATGCCACTCATTATTTTAAACCTATAAACGTAGTATTATCTAAGAATCATTTAAATTATTTTACTTTTATTTATTACATTTAAGCCATCAATTATTTTTATAATGAATAAAGTTAAAATTGTAGATATACTAGAAGAAAAGCATTCCATTTTATTTAAATGGTTAGAAGAACAACCTAAAGACAATTGGGAAAAAGGGCCGGAAGAAAAATGGTCTACAAGTCAACATGTTTTACATTTAGTAAATAGTTTACAACTTTTAAATAAAGCACTAAGCTACCCTAAATTTTTATTAAAATATAAATTTGGAATTTGTAATCGTAAACCAAAAAATTATGATGCTGTAGTCAAAAATTATCAACAAAAACTAATAAAAAATAAAGAGAGGGCAAAAATATTTAATCAAAGTTTAAAAATGCCAACTTTAAAAGAAAGAGAAAGTTTACTTACTAAGTATCAAATTCAACAAAAAAAATTACAATACAAAACAAATAAAATTAGTAACAAGAATTTAGACACACTAGTAATTCCTCATCCTTTGATGGGTAAAATGACAATTAGAGAAATTATTATGTGGACAGCTTATCACACAGAACATCATACAGAAACATTAAAAAAATATTATTAAAGTGAAAACCATTATAAAAAAACCACATCTTTTATTCTTTAGCTTAGTTCCTTTATTTCTTATTATTGGCTTTATAAAAACAAATGAAATTATTGATGTAACTGTTTACAATACTTTTTTTGCCGTTAAGGTTCATTATTGGTGTTATTTTTCTGCTGTTTTCTTAGGCCTTATAGGTTTAAATTATTATTTAATTCATTGGCTTAAAAAACCTTTAGTACAAATATTATCTCTTTTTCACGTTATTTTTCAAATTGCAGCAATAGTTCCTTTTGTTTTTTGTATTTTCTTTATTAATGAAAAAAGAAGTTATAATTACGATTCATTTTTAAACGGTGTAGATCTTTATAATGTTTTATCTACCTCTTTTTTATTATTTTTAGTTTCGTTTTTTTTACATTTATTAAACTTTTTTATTAGTTTAATATCTAAAAAATAATATTGTAATTCTTTTAACAATTTTATTCTTTATAAAGTCTTTAATAGCTCATTTTATCAACTTTTTATAAGAGTCTTTTTTTTTAAAAGAGATTAAAGCTATTAATCTTTTATAAGCGAACTGTAATATTTATATTTGTAGATCCAAAAAAAGAATACAAATTATGTTTAGTAATTTAAGCGATAAGTTAGATAAAGCCCTGCATACTCTAAAAGGGCATGGTAAAATTACAGAAGTAAATGTTGCTGAAACTTTAAAAGAAGTTCGTAGAGCACTTTTAGATGCCGATGTTAACTTTAAAATTGCCAAAGAATTCACCAAAAGAGTACAAACTGAAGCTCTAGGACAAGATGTATTAACAACATTAAACCCTGGGCAATTAATGGTTAAATTGGTTAAAGATCAATTAACAGAATTAATGGGTGGTGAAACCGTTGGTGTAAATCTTGGTGGGAATCCAACAGTAATTTTAATGTCTGGTTTACAAGGTTCTGGTAAAACTACCTTTTCTGGTAAACTTGCAAATTTCTTAAAAACTAAAAAATCTAAACAAGTTTTATTAGTTGGTTGTGATGTTTACAGACCAGCTGCCATAAATCAATTACAAGTTGTTGGAGAACAAATTGGTGTTGAGGTGTATGCAGAAGTTGGTAATAACAATCCTGTAGAAATTTCTCAGAACGCAATTAAGCATGCAAAAGCAACTGGTAAAAATGTAGTTATTATTGATACTGCTGGTCGTTTGGCAGTAGATAAAGAAATGATGACAGAGATATCAAACATTCATAAAACTGTAAATCCACAAGAAACTTTATTTGTGGTAGATTCTATGACTGGACAAGATGCTGTTAATACTGCAAAAGCATTTAACGATATTTTAAATTTTGATGGAGTTGTTCTTACAAAATTAGACGGAGATACTCGTGGTGGAGCTGCACTATCTATTAAATCTGTAGTAGACAAACCAATTAAATTTATTGGTACTGGCGAAAAAATGGATGCAATTGATGTATTTCACCCAGATAGAATGGCAGATCGTATTCTTGGAATGGGAGATGTTATATCTCTTGTTGAGCGTGCTCAAGATCAGTACGACGAAGAAGAAGCTAGAAAACTACAAAAGAAAATTGCTAAAAATCAATTTGGTTTTGACGACTTTTTAAGTCAAATTCAACAAATCAAAAAGATGGGTAGCATGAAAGATTTAGTAGGTATGATACCTGGAGCTGGTAAAGCTATGAAGGATGTAGATATTGATGACGATGCTTTTAAAGGTATAGAAGCAATTATACATTCTATGACACCTCTAGAAAGAAGCACACCAACATCTATAAATGCAAGTAGAAAAAAGAGAATTGCTAAAGGCTCTGGAACTTCTGTAAACGAAGTAAACCAACTTATGAAGCAATTTAATCAAATGAGTAAAATGATGAAAATGATGCAAGGTGGCGGCGGTAAAAAGATGATGCAAATGATGAAAGGAATGAAATAAAATATTTTAAGAGATAGACACTGTTTATCTCTTTTTTATTTAGCTAAAAATACAACAACACAAAACTAGAAAATGATTTTATTAGACGGTAAAAAAACTTCAGCAGATATTAAAGAAGAAATTGCTTTAGATGTAAGAGAATTAAAAGATAGAGGAAACAAAACACCACATTTAGCAGCAGTTATAGTTGGTAATGATGGTGCAAGTATTACATATGTTAACGCAAAAGTAAAAGCATGTGAAAGAGTAGGTTTTGAATCTACTTTAATAAGGTTACCAGAAGACACTACAGAAGAAGACTTGTTAAATGAAATTGCTGTATTAAATGTTGATAATGATATTGATGGTTTTATTGTACAACTGCCATTACCTAAGCATATAGATGAGCAAAAAATATTAATGGCTGTAGATCCTGAAAAAGATGTTGATGGATTTCACCCAACAAATGTTGGAAAAATGGCTTTAAATCTACCAACTTTTATTTCTGCAACACCTTTTGGTATTTTAGAATTATTAGATAGATATAAAGTTGAAACTTCTGGAAAACATGTTGTAGTTTTAGGTAGAAGTCATATAGTTGGTAGCCCAATGAGTATTCTTTTATCTCAAAAAAGAAAAGTAGGTAACGCTACTGTTACTATGTGCCATAGTAGAACACAAAATTTAAAAGAAATTACTTTACAAGCAGATATTATAGTAGCAGCAATTGGAATACCTGAATTTTTAAAAGCAGATATGGTTAAAGATAATGTAACTGTAATTGATGTTGGAATAACACGTTTAGCAGATTCTTCTAAAAAAAGCGGATATAGATTAGTTGGTGATGTTGCTTTTGATGAGGTTTCTAAAAAATCTGATTTCATAACACCTGTTCCTGGAGGAGTTGGGCCAATGACAATAGCAATGCTACTAAAAAACACTCTGTTAGCTTGCCAAAGGAAAAATTAAAACCACTATATGGAAAGTAAAAAAGTAACTAGCTATTTTTATGAATACTTTCAAATTTTTATTGGTATAGTTCTTACTAGCCTTGGACTAAAATCATTTCTACTTCCAAATGGTTTTTTGGACGGTGGTGTTACAGGTATTGCTTTGTTGGTAAGAACTCAAGTAGATATAAACATGTCTTACTTGTTAGTTATTTTTAGTATTCCGTTTTTAATTCTAGGTTATTTTACAGTTTCTAAAAGAATTGTATTAAAATCTATTATTAGTATTCTTGGAGTTGCTTTATTTATTCATTTCGAAAATTTTCAAACTATTACAAATGATAAACTTCTAATTTCAATTTTTGGAGGCCTATTGGTTGGTTCAGGAATAGGAATTGCTATTAGAAATGGATCGGTTTTAGATGGTTCAGAAATTTTAGGTGTTTATTTAAATGATAAACTAGGCATTAGCATTGGTAAAATTGTATTAATATTTAACATCATTTTATTTAGTATTACTGCTTTTGTTATATCAACCGAAATTGCACTTTACTCTATCCTAACCTACATTGTAGCAGCAAAAGTAACTGATACAGTTATAGAAGGTTTCGAAGATTTTATTGGTGTTACTATTGTTTCTAAACAATACGACTTAATAAAGATTGCTATTTTAGAAGAACTAGGAACTGGTTTAACTGTTTATAAAGGATCTTCTGGTTTTGGTAACAAAGGCGAAGCTGAAGATTTCGACATCATTCATTCTATAATTAACAGGATCGATATTAAAAAAATGTATCGTTTAATTAAGGAAATAGACTCAGAAGCTTTTATTGTTGAATTTGATGTTAATAGCGTAAAAGGTGGTGTTTTAAGACACTATATTGATAAGAAAAAGAATAAAAAACTAGAGGTATTTAAAGCTACTGTTTCGAAAATAAATAAATAAATAAATAAATAAATAAATTACTCGTCTTCCCTATTTACCAAATTTATCGAAAAAGCGGGTAAACAAATAGCTAAATATTCACAAACCTCATCAAAAGGATTAGAATACTGTACTCTTGTGTTTTTATCAATTTTAATTGATTGACCTGCTTCTAAAATAACAATTTCATCATCTATAATAAATTGTTTTTTTCCTTTTACAATAAAAGTATATTCATCAAATTCTGGAGTTTGAAACGGTTCGCTCCAACCAGAAGGGGCAATCATATGCGCAATACTTATATCAGAATTTCTATCAGTAGCATTTCCAAAATGCTCTTTTATTAATTTACCATCTGTAGTTGGTACAATAAATGGTGCTTTTTGAATGGTATATTTTTTCATCGATTAAAAAAATAAGTGTTATACTCTCTCTGTACAATAATTTCTATTTCTGTAAAATTCTCAAAACCTTTTTCTAACCTATAAAATCTATCTGCTTTTTCTAATGCTTCTAAATTAAAATAAGATGTAGATTTTTCTGATAATAACTTATTAGATCTATTCTTAGAGCCAATTGCTAATCTTAACGTATTTAGATGACTGTTATTATTTAACAAACAGCCTATAATACCAATAGATTCGGGTTCAGAAACTTTACATTTATGAAGAATTTTCCTTTCTATTCTATTTATAGAAATATCGTTATCTAAATAATATTGTAAAATTACTCTCCTTTCAAATTCAGAATTTGGAGTTAAGATTACTTCTTCACTAAATTCTATCGAATATTTTTTCAAAAATCTGTTTAGTTAAACCAAATTACAAAAGATTTTATTTTTGCTAGATCAGGAATTTGTTCTAAAGCTACTTTTTGAGAACTAAAGTTTTTTAAACCTAATTCTTCCTTATCAATTGTAATTGTTGCATTTAAAGCATCTAAAAATAGTGTTACAGACTGTAATGTAGATTCTGGTCTTAAATTGTTGTAAGCACTAATTTCAGAAAAAGTAGAACTCAAACTAATATCTCCTTCTGTTTTAAAACGTCTATCATGTATTTCTATACTTTTTATAGTAGAAGTAGAATCTAATTGTTCTTTAGGTACAATTGTTAATAAATGCTTCCCTCCTTTTTCAAAAACTAAATATTCATCATCATCCTGAAAATAATCATCTCCTAAAGCACCTTCACTTAAGTTTTTAACAATTGAGTCGTTTTTAAAAATGTTTTGTAAATCATTTACAGTTGTTTTTCCTGTAATTAAACCTACTTTTCCTTTTTCTATTTTAAACTTACTGTTGTTATTACAACTAACAATAAATAGAGATATAGCAATTACAATAATAGGTAATAAATTCTTTTTGGTCATTTTTTATAGTTTGATACGTTCTTTAAACGTATAATTTTCAATTTTGTTATTTAATTACCTTTTTTAAAATACCAAATACAGCTCTTATAAAAGTTGCGCTTGTTAATACTTTAACAATAGGGTTTTGTCGTGTACTTTTTCTAGAATAAGATCTTGTAGACTCCTTCTTACGTTCTCTTTCTAATTTATCTCTTTCCTTTTGTTCGGCAGCATCTTTTATTGCTTTTTCTTCAGCTTTATTAATTTTATCAATTTTGCTGTTTAGCAACTCATATGCACTTTCTCTATCTAATTCTTGATTATATTTATGTGTTAATCTAGAGTTACCAATAACTTGTTTTAACTCTTTATCTGTTAAAATATCCATTCTACTCATTGGAGCACGCAACATTGTTCTTGCTAATGGAGTCGGAATTCCTTTTTCATTTAAAACAGATACAAATGCTTCTCCAATACCTAACTGTGTTAAAACATCTTTTGTTTCATAATATTCAGAATCTGGATAATTCTCTGCTGCTAATTTTATTGCTTTTCTATCTTTTGCTGTAAAAGCTCTTAATGCATGCTGAATTTTTAAACCTAATTGTGCTAAAATATCTTCCGGTACATCTTTTGGATTCTGAGTTACAAAATACAAGCCAATTCCCTTAGAACGTATTAATTTTACAATACTTTCTATTTGATTTAACAATGCTTTTGAAGCTTCTTCAAACACTAAATGTGCTTCATCAATAAAAATAATTAACTCTGGTCTTCCACTATCTCCTTGTTCTGGGAAAGTTTCGTAAACCTCTGCCAATAATTGTAGCATAAATGTAGAAAACAGTTTTGGTTTATCTTGAATATCTGTTAAACGTAAAACAGAGATCATACCTCTACCGTTTTCATCTATTCTTGTTAAATCTTCCACTTCAAAAGATTTTTCTCCAAAAAACAAACCGCCTCCTTGTTGTTCTATCTCTACAATTTTGCGTAAAATTGCGCCTGTACTAGCTGTAGAAATTCGTCCGTATTCATTTTGTATTTCTTCCTTTCCTTCTTGCGTTACATATTGTAATACTTTCTTAAAATCTTTAATATCTAATAATGGTAATTTATTGTCATCACAATATTTAAAAATGATGGCTAAAATACCTGATTGTGTTTCTGTTAAATCTAAAATTCTTGAAAGTAAAACTGGGCCAAATTCAGAAACAGTTGCACGCATTTTGGTACCATCTTGTTCAGAAATTGTTAAAATTTCTACAGGGAACTTCTTCGCTTCAAACGGGAAACCAATTTTTGCATGTCGCTCATCAATTTTTACATGTCCAGGGCTCGGTTGTGCTAAACCAGATAAATCTCCTTTAATATCCATTAACAAAACTGGGATACCTTGTTCAGATAAATTTTCTGCTAAAACTTGTAATGTTTTTGTTTTACCAGTACCTGTTGCACCAGCAATTAAACCATGTCTATTTAAGGTTTTAAGCGGAACTTTTACAATTGCGTTTGTAATTGTTTCTTCTCCTAACATTGCTGCTCCAAGTTCTATAAACTCACCTTTGGTTTTGTAACCATCGTTTATATACTTAAAGAATTCTTCTTTCTGACTCATTTACTTAAATTTTGATAAAAATAATCAAAGTTTAATGGATGTGAAATTATTTAATGAGTTTGTTCTAAAAAGTTGAAAAATTATTTCCAAAAATAATTAAAAGAAGATTCAAATTTATAATAATACTGAATCCTCTTTTAATTTATTTGCAGAAGTTGCTAAGAAAAATACTGAGGAATTAACCCTTTAAGTTTCTCTAAAGTTTCGTCTACTGTTAAATCACTCATTCCGCCAGAAGCATTTGCATGACCTCCACCATTAAAATGTTCTTTTGCTAAAACATTTACAGGGTTTTCTGCTCCTTTAGATCTAAAAGAAATTTTCATAATTCCATCTCGCTCAGTAAAAACAATAGCAGCTCGCATTCCTTTT
>CAJQQH010000110.1 GCA_905480405.1 uncultured Polaribacter sp.
GAAAATTTAGCAGATTTTATTGATATTTTCTGTGAAACTGGTTATTTTTCTGTTGACGATACTAACCGAATTTTAGAAGCTGGAAAAAAACATGGCTTAATTGGTAAAATTCATGTAAATCAGTTTACTGCAATTGGAGGAATACAAGCCGGAATTGAAAACAATGTTTTATCTGTAGATCATTTGGAAGAAATGAGAACTGATGATATTGATGCTTTAAAAAACTCTAAAACAATGCCGGTAGCATTACCAAGTTGTTCTTATTTTTTAAGTATACCGTATACACCAGCAAGAAAAATGATAGATAATGGCTTGCCTTTAGCATTAGCAACAGATTACAACCCTGGTTCTACTCCTTCTGGCAACATGAATTTTGTAGTTTCTACTGCTTGTATAAAAATGAAAATGACACCTGAAGAAGCTATAAATGCAGCCACAATTAACGGTGCTTATGCAATGAGTTTACATCAAAAAGTTGGTTCTATTACAAAAGGAAAAATAGCGAACCTAATTTTGACAAAAGAAATTAATTCTTATAATTTCATACCATATTCTTTTGGTAATCATCAAATTGAAAAGATTTTCTTAAAAGGAAAAGAAATTAAAAAAATATAAAATGGAATTTTTTAAAGATTTAAAAGTCGAATATAAAGCTGGTACTAAAAACAATTATTCAGGCAGAGAATCAAAGCTTGAAAATCAATATTGGCATCAAGAAATAAAAGTTGCCAATATTAACGACTTTAAAGTTGATAATGCTACAAATATTGGTTTAATTGGATACGTTTGTGATGAAGGTGTTAAAAGAAATCAAGGTAGAATTGGTGCAAAAAAAGGTCCAAAAAGTGTAAGAAATAAACTTGGATCACTTCCAATCCATTTTGAAAATAAAACAATTACAGATTTTGGTAATGTAATTTGTGTTGGTACGTATTTAGAAGATTGCCAAAGTGCACTTTCTAAAACTATTTGTAAACTAATTTCCCATAATATTTTACCAATTGCAATTGGTGGCGGCCATGATATTGCTTATGCAAGTTTTAATGGAATTAAAAAAGCGTTAAAATCATCAACAAAAAATAAAATAGGAATTATAAATTTCGATGCCCATTTCGATTTAAGAAAAGTTGAAACAACCCCAAACTCTGGAACTCCATTTCATCAAATATTGTTAGAAAATAAAGATGTTAATTATTTTGCAATCGGAATTCAGCAACAATCAAATACCAAAGAATTATTTGAAATAGCAGCAAAAAAAAACGTTTCTTATGTTTCTAATTTTGAATGTGAAACTTTTAACGATACCTTAAAAAACAAATTAAATACTTTCATCGAAAAAGTAGATTATTTATACATTACTATAGATTTAGATGGTTTCTCGTCTGCTTACGCTCCAGGAGTTAGTGCTCCTTCTCCACTTGGTTTTTCGCCTAACTTTGCATATCAAGTTTTAACTTTTTTATTTAAAAGTAAAAAAATAATTTGTTGTGATATTGCAGAGTTAAATCCAGATTTTGACATTGATAGTTCTACTGCTGGTTTAGCTGCTAAACTATTAGATTTCATGATTTTAAATACTTAATAAATAATTTGAATAACAGAAATAATCAATACATAAAATTTGAATATTTTTTTTAAGGCAAATACATTCAAAAAAATTAGCAAAAAAGTACAACATTAGTTAATGTCATTCTAATAACTTTTAACATTCTTAAACCTTTTACTATATATAGAAAAGGAGAAAATAATCTCTAAAAAATTATGCTTTCTTTAATTTAAATCGCCCGTAAAACAGGATATAACCGTAACATATAATTGTTAGCACAAATGCTGTTTTAAAACCAACAGAATCTATTAAAGAACCAAAAATAAACGGAATTACTGCACCACCTACAATTGCCATACATAACAAACCAGATGCTTGCGCTTTTAAATCTCCAAGACCATCTAAACTTAACGTAAAGATTGTTGGAAACATAATTGAGTTGAACAAACCAACTGCCAAAATAGACCACATAGATAGTAAACCAGATGTGTTAATAGAAATTAAAATCATGGTAATTGCCAAACCTGCAAAAATAGCTAACACTTTACCAGGTGCCATAATTTTAGTTAAATAAGCTCCTACAAAACGCCCAATCATTGCGCCTCCCCAATAAAAAATGACAAAAATACCTAATAACGATTTTGGGTCTGAATCGGTAAATGTTTTATTAAATGTACTAGCAATAGTATTTGCAATACTCATCATCGTTTCGTTTTGAGAGACGACTGCTGCTAAATTCATCTCAGAAAAATAATTAACTAAAAAACTACCAATTGAAACTTCTGCACCAACATAAACGAAAATACCAAGTGCCCCCATTAACATTGCTTTGTTTTTTAAAAGTTGACCGTAACCACCTTTAGGTACTTTTTGCATTACTTTTGGTAGGTTTATAAACGCGAAAACAACAGCTAAAAGCGCTATAAAACCTGCAATTAATAAAAAAGGTTCTTGCACTGTTTGTGCTTCTGCAACGTAATAATTTTTCTTATCTAATTCACTTAGCAAACTAATTTCATCAGACGTTTTAACAGAATCACTCAATAAAAACAAAGCGCCAACTACAGGGCCAATGGTTGCACCAAAAGAATTAAATGCTTGTGATAAATTTAAACGACTACTTGCACCTTCTTCCGTACCTAATAAAGCAACATACGGGTTTGCGGCTACTTGTAATACTGTTATTCCGCCAGCAAGTGTAAAATAGCCTATTAAAAAAACTGAAAAAGTTCTGTATTCCGCTGCTGGATAAAAGAGCAAACAACCTAAAGCCATGGTTAGCAAACCTAAAACAATTCCTTTTTTATAGCCAATTTTTGATAAAATAAATCCTGCTGGTAAAGAAAAAACAAAGAATGCAACAAAAAATGCAAATTGCACTAAAACAGTTTTTGCATACGACATTTCGAAAACGTCTTTTAACCTTGGTACTAAACTATCAACTAAAACGGTAATAAATCCCCAAAGGAAAAATAAAGTAGTTAAAAAGATAAAGGCACTTTTGTATGATTTGTTTGTTGCTGTTGATGACATACTTTTACTATATTGTTTTTGATTATGGTTTATTAACTTATAAAATACTGATAATTTTTAGCTTCTGAAAATTTAAAATAAGACTAAAAAGGTATCTTATGAAAAAAACAATTTCAATCCTGATTGTAGCATTTTTTTGAGCTCTTTTTATTCTTTTTCTGAATAAAAAAAGCGAGTGCGAAAAGCAGGAAACTGCTTCTAAAAAAACTATGCTTTATTAAAATAATCTGATTGTAAATTTTTATTTTCTCCGTTTTTAAATATATTGTAACTAAACCATTGATGAATTGAATAAGCTCCTGTTTCTCCTTGTTTATTAACTGCAATATAACCAACTTGAAAGTTTTTAAAGTCTTTTCCTGGTTTATTTACAATTCTTCCTATTGCAATTTCACAAGCTTCTTGCGGACTTTTTCCTTGTCGCATTAATTCTACAATTAAAAAACTACCAACGGTTTTTAAAACTTCTTCTCCCAAACCTGTTGCAGATGCACCACCAACTTCATTGTCTACAAATAATCCGCCACCAATAATTGGTGAATCTCCTACTCTACCTGGTAATTTATAAGCCAAACCACTTGTGGTACAAGCTCCAGAAATATTACCATTTTTATCTACTGCTAACATTCCAATAGTATCGTGATTTTCTATATTGATAATCGGTTTGTATTCCGATTTTACTTTCCATTTTTCCCAAGCTTTTTTAGAAGCTTCGGTTAATAAATTTTCTCTTTTAAATCCTTTTGAAACTGCAAATTGTTCTGCTCCTTCTGCTACTAACATAACATGAGGCGTATCTTCCATAACTTTTCTAGCTACAGAAATTACATGCTTAATGTTTTTAACACCTAAAACTGCTCCATAATTTCCTTTTGAGTCCATTATGCAAGCATCTAAAGTAACGTTACCATCTCTATCTGGTAAACCTCCTTTACCAACAGATTGCCCTTTTTCGTTTGCTTCTTCTATTCTACAACCTTGTTCTACAGCGTCTAATGCAGAAGCTCCTTTTGCTAAATAAGCTGCTGCAGTCTCTACCGCTAAATCGGTTTTCCAGGTTGCAATTACTAAAGGTCTAACAGGTTTTAATGTTGTTGCAACTGCTGTTTTCTCTGCCGATTTAGTTTCATCACAACTAAGTAAAGTCGAAGATGCTGCTACAATACCTAAACCTGTTACGGATGCTTTTTTTATAAAATTTCTTCTTTTCATTTCTCTTAATTTTTATTTGACATTCATTCTATAAATAACAAGTTTATTATTTTATTTGAATCTCATCAACAAATAACCAACTTCTACCATCATGTTTATAACCTAAATGCCATTCTGGAAGTTTTCCTAATTTCTTTGCTATAATTTTTACGTATCTATAATTACCTTTAATTTTATTAAAATTTAAAGCTTTTATTTCTACATTATCTGATTGCTTTTTTGAATCTACAATATGACTTCCTTTAGGGTAAGTTTCAAAATTAATTCCATCTTTAGAAAGTAAACAACTTACTCTTGTTGGATAAAAAATCCAACTACGTTGATCTTGTAAAAACCCAACTGAAACTTCGTTAATTTCTTTTTTACTTCCCAAATCTACAACAGCAATTAAATCTTCATCAAAATATCCTTGCCAAGTACCTGTTCTAAAATCTTCTGCACCAACAATTCCATCAATTAAAGCATTATCTCCTCCTGCATTGTATTGATTTGCATATTTAGTTTTTAAATCAATTTTAATATTTGGATCTATTTTATAAAAATCAGTGGTAATTGTTGCACTTTTTGTATTCCCTCTTTGAGCATAAACATCAAGATTTATAAATTTATCAATAATAAATGGTTTACTGTATTTTTTAAATCCACCTTTATAACCCAATCTATAATACATTTCTGCTTCTTTATCTACATTTTCTAGAGTGATTTCTGTGCTTCCTTTAAAAGCTGTTTTTCCTTTAGCAATAAAAGGTGCTGCAACAATTAAATGCTCTTCAATTTTAGTTGATGGAATAAACTCATCTTTTGTTCCCCAATTTGTTGGTGTACTTGTCATTTCAAAAACCAAATTACCACCATTCATAATATCTTGATGATTGATATGCGAGAACTCATATTTATCTCCATTTAGCTGAACAGATTTTACATATTTATTTTCTTTTGATTGATTTTTAGCTTCAACTGTAAACGATTTTCCGTTTTCTAAATTAATTGTCGCTTTATCAAATAATGGACTTCCAATGATATATTGGTTTGAACCTGGAGTTACAGGATAAAATCCTAAAGAAGAAAAAATATACCAAGCACTCATTTGTCCGCAATCTTCGTTTCCAGAAATTCCATCTGGAGTATTAGTATATAATTCAGTTAAAATCTGACGAATTTTCTCCTGAGTTTTAGCTGGTTTATTTACAAAATTATACAAATATGCCATGTGATGACTTGGTTCATTACCGTGCGCATATTGCCCGATTAAACCCGTAATATCTACTTGATGTCGCCCCGAAGTTTTATCTTCTGCAACAAACAATTTATCTAACTGATTTTCTAATTTATCCTTTCCTCCAAGTAAAGTTGTAAAGCCAGAAATATCTTGAGGCACGTAAAAACTATATTGCCAAGAATTGGCTTCTGTATAATTAAAATTTACTTCATAAGGATCAAAAGGTGCAAACCAAGTATTTCTGAAACGACCTCTCATAAATTGGGTACTTGGATCGAAAACATTCTTATAATTTTGAGCTCTTTCTGTATACCTTTTATAATCCTCGTTCTTTCCTAAATCTTTTGCCATTTGCGCAATTGTCCAATCGTCAAATGCATATTCTAAGGTTTTAGAAACCGATTCAGATTCTTTTTCCACAGGAATAAAACCGAATTTTTTATACGAATCTAATCCTAATTTATCACGAGTTGCTGAATGTTTCATCGCTTTAAAAGC
>CAJQQH010000111.1 GCA_905480405.1 uncultured Polaribacter sp.
AGGGTACAGAAAGTAATCCTGTAGTAATTTCTTCTGCTTCTGCAAACGCTGGAGATTGGGGTGGATTAACAATTTGTGGAGATGCTACAACAACAGCTGGTGTAAATGCAGAAGCTGAGGTTGGTGGTTTTATCTACGGAGGGTCAAATGATGCAGATAATTCTGGTTCAATTAAATATTTAGTAATTAAAGGTACAGGAGCGCAAATTAATGCAGATTCTCAATACAACGGAATTTCTTTTTACGCTGTAGGTTCTGGAACAACAATAGAAAATATATCTGTAATTGATGGAGCAGATGATGGAGTTGAGTTTTTTGGAGGAACAGTTTCTGCAAGTAACTTGTACTTAGAAAACAACGAAGATGATTCTGTAGATTGGACAGAAGGTTGGAATGGTACTTTAACAAATACGTATATTTCTCACACATTAGCAGGTTTTTCAACTGCTTTTGAAGGTGATAAAGCAAACGGAAATCCTAAGTTTGTAAACTTAACTGCAATTTCTACTGTAGGAGGTACTGGATTGCAATTTAAGAAAACTTCTGGAGGAACTATTACAAATATCTGGTTAGAAGGATATACAGATAATATTGACATGAAAGATGGTGGAGATTTATCTAATGTTCAAATAGATGGAGCAGATGCTTCTACAACAGCAGATTATAAAACAGGAACTAAAGTAGATGTTAGTGCTTGGTCTTGGAAAAGTGCAGGTCTATAAGACTCTAATAATATGTTTAAATAAAAAAAGCAGGCTTAATAGCCTGCTTTTTTCGTTACCTAAAAGTTTTTCTTAAACTTTGTTATCTACACAACAAGCCATTTTACAATCTTTTTTACATTCCATTTTGTTAGCCTTCATGTCACATTTTTCTTTACAAGCATCAGAACAAGCATGTGTTTTTTTAGAAGAGTTAATATTGTTAGAAGTTTCTGAAGCTTTGTATAATTCTCCTCCAGCAATACCGCTTACAAAAGCAATTAAATCTTTTTTAGAAGTTGTGTTTGCATCAAATTCTATGTTTGCTATACTATCTGTAAAAACAACTTTAGCATTTAAAACACCTTCTTTTTTAGATAACTTAGATTGTATTGTTTTAGCACAACCAATTTCACAAGTCATACCAGAGATAGCTAGAGAAACATTTTCTTTTTTTACTTCTTTTTTTACTTCGGTTTTACATCCTGTTAAGATAAAGCAAGCTATTGCTATTGAGTATATTACTTTTTGAACTTTCATTATATTTTATGATTTAATTATCATGCAAATTTATCAATAATTAGTCTCGAATTTAAATAATTGTTAGATTTTTGTTGTAAAACTCATCAGATTTATGAATAACAATCAAAAAAAGTGGTTTTTTTTAATCTTATTATCTCTAGTTTGGGGAAGTTCATTTATTTTAATGAAGAAAGGATTAATTGCTTTTACCCCAATTCAGTTAGGGGCTTTAAGAATATTAATTGCAGGTTTATTTTTATTATTGATAGGTTTTAGATCTCTAAAAGAAATTAAGAAAAAACATTATAAATATATTGTTGCTACGGCGCTTTTTGGTACTTTTTTCCCAGTTTTTTTATTTGCTTATACGGTGCAAGGTATCGATAGTTCTATAGCGTCTATTTTAAATTCATTAACACCATTTAATACATTAATTATAGGTGTTTTAGTTTTTAACTTTACCTTTAAAAAACAACAGTTATTAGGAATTTTTATAGGATTAGTTGGTACTATTTTTTTAATTATTGAAGGAGCAGATTTAAACCCAAACCAAAACTATTGGTATTCTATATTAGTTGTAATTGCTTCTATTGGTTATGCATTTAATGTAAATATAGTAAAGAAGCATTTGTCTGATATTAGTGCATTAAGTATAGTAACAGGTAATTTTCTTTTATTAGTAATTCCTTCATTTGTTGTCTTATTGCTCACAGGTTTCTTTAACACTTTAGAGTATACAGAAACAAAATTGATCTCTCTAGGCTATGTTACTATTTTAGCTGTTTTAGGTACGGGAATTGCCAAAATTATATACAATAAAATGGTGCATTTAGCAACGCCTATTTTTGCATCTTCCGTAACTTATATTATACCTATTGTTGCAGTTTTTTGGGGTGTTTTAGATGGAGAAAAGTTAAGTTTACTGCAGTTGTTTGCAGGTTTAATTATCTTGTTTGGTGTGTATTTACTAAATAGAATGAAGTAATTTTAATTTTTAATTAAGATGCAAAAAAAGTAAATAAATGCAAAAAACTATTTTAAATATGTTATTTTTAATTAGTTGCATTGTTTATATTTTAAAAAAGCATATATTTGCACCCGCATTTTCAGCAAGGAAGTGTTTAATTTTAAGTATTAATACGCAAAACTAAAAGTATGTACGCAATCGTAGAGATAGCAGGGCAGCAATTTAAAGTTGCAAAAGACCAAAAAGTATACGTTCACCGTTTACCAGGAGAAGAAGGATCAAAAGTAACTTTTGATAACGTTCTTTTACTTGATAATGAAGGTAATGTAACAATTGGCGCCCCAGCTATAGAAGGAGCTTCAGTATCAGCTCAAATTCTTAGGCATTTAAAAGGTAACAAAGTAATCGTTTTTAAGAAGAAACGAAGAAAAGGTTATATTAAGAAAAATGGACACAGACAGTATTTAAGCGAGATTCAAATTGAATCTATAGCTGCTACTGGTGCTAAAAAATCAGCTAAAAAGGAGTCTGCTCCTAAAGCTGAAGTAAAAAAAGAAGCTACAACAGATTATAGTTCTATGACTGTTGCAGAATTAAAAGCTGCTGCTAAAGATAAAGGTATCTCTGGATATACATCTTTAAAGAAAGCTGAGTTAATCGAAGCTTTAACTAAATAAAAATTTCAATTTTAAAACCATAATATCATGGCACATAAAAAAGGAGTAGGTAGTTCGAAGAATGGTAGAGAATCAGAATCGAAACGTCTAGGAGTTAAGATTTTTGGAGGACAAGCTGCAATTGCAGGAAATATTATTGTTCGTCAAAGAGGAACTACTCACAACCCAGGAGAAAACGTTTACATGGGTAAAGATCATACTTTACATGCAAAAGTTGATGGAGTTGTTGAGTTTAGAAAGAAAAAGGATAATAGATCTTACGTATCTATAACTCCATTTGAAGCTTAATTAATTAAGTTTTTTAAATTATTTAAACGCTCAAACATTTTAATGTTTGAGCGTTTTTCGTTTTTAAGAAAGTTTTTCATAAGTTTACTTATAAAAGCTATAAAATGAAATTTCTATTAAAAATTACTTTTCTTCTCTTTTTCGTAAATATATTCTCTCAAACTAAAGAAATTAATCAAGAGAAAATTATTCATAAAGTTGAAGGTTTTATTTTGTCCAAAAATATAGATTCTGCTAAGGTTTATTATGGTCAACTTAAAAAAACTGATTACGTAAATATTTTAGAAAGAATTATAAAAGAAGGAGATGTTACTTATTCTGATTATAAAATTTTTACAGTTAAAGTAAGTGAAAGACCTTCTAATAAATATAGCATTATATCATCTTTTATAGATAAACATGTAAAAGAACCTGAAAACGTAAAAAAAATAAACCTTGATTATGTTGATATAAAATGGCGTCAGATTTCTAATTTAGTCGGTGACGCAATAACTCTTGAGGAATCAAGCTTAAAACAAAATAATTTAGAACTATATATAAGCAAGTTTAATGAAAAAGATATAGATGTTTTAAGGGTTAAAACCAAAATTACTACGCATAGTATTGTTATGCGTCAAATTCAAGAAAATGTAGAAGAAGGGAAAGACCTTTGTTTAAAAGGAATTGATGTTGCAAAAAAAATAAATGATATAGAGTTACAAAGTATTTTTTTATATCATTTGTCTGATTTCTTAATTTTAGAAAGAAAGTTGCAAGAGTATATAGATGTTAGTGAGGAGTCTTTAGCTCTCTCTAATGAATTAGATGAAAAAAGCAGTTATCATTATAGCAATATAATACATTTAATTGATGCATATATCTATAAAGGTGGTTATGAGAAAAGGCTTAAAAGTTTGCTTAAGGAATTATATGAAAATGAAAACACTAAAATATTCTCTTATCATTTATTTTCTAAATTCATTTCAACATTAAGTAAAGATTCTTTTTCAAAAAAAGAAATATTAAATCAGTTTAATGTTAAAAATACGTTAGAATTAGTTTCTAAATTTAAACGTTTGGGTAAAGATTTAATTCCAAATGATTACTTTAGATTATTGGACGAAAGTGCAAATGCTCTTCATGCTCAGGGTTTTTTTAAAGAAGCAATGTCTTATAAAACCGATGGTGTTATTTTAACGAGAAGTATTTATTCTAAAGATTTATCAGAAACGTTATCTAATTATAAAACTAATCAGGCTATTAAGGTTAAAGAAAAAGAAATTGCTTTTCAAAACGAAAAAATTGCTTTATACGGTTTAATTTCTTTTTTGTTAATTATTTTTCTTCTGATTTCTCTTTATATTTTAGGAAAAATAAGAAAACAATCTAAAGAACTAACCGAAAAGAATATTTTAATTAATAAATCTTTAAAAGAGAAGGAATTACTTGTGCGAGAAGTACATCATAGAGTAAAAAATAATTTTCAAATTGTATCAAGTTTATTAGAGTTACAGAGTAAAAATATTGAAGATGAAAAAGCTTTAGAATTAGCAAAAGAAGGAAAGAACAGAGTTAAGTCGATGGCTTTGATTCATCAAAAATTATATCAAAACAAAAGTGGTTTAGTAGATTTTGATGAATATATAGAGTTGCTAGTAAAAGAACTTTCATCTCTTTATAAATCTGACAATAAAATTGAAACTGAAATTATATCTAAAAACATGGAGTTTGATGTTGATACTGCAATCCCTTTAGGTTTAATTATAAATGAAATAATTACGAATTCATATAAATACGCATTTAATGAAAATAAAGAAAGTCTATTGTCAATTTCTATTAATAAACAAGATAATGCTAATTTTAAGCTTGTAATTAAAGATAATGGACCTGGTATTTCTAGTGATTTTGATATTAAAAAAGCAAAAAGTTTGGGACTTCGTTTGGTAAATAGATTGGTAAAACAATTACATGGAACTTTAAGTTTGTCTAATGAAAACGGAGCGCGTTTTGAGATTTTATTTAAAGATCTTCATGCAAGACAATTAATAGAGTAATATATTTAAATGAATAAATTAAAAATATTAGTAGTAGAAGACGAAATGATTATTGCAGATAATATTTGTGATGCTTTAGATGATTTGGGTTATGAATCTTTAGAGCCAGCAATAAGTTATACAGAAGCAATTATAAGAATAGAAGAAGAAAAGCCAGATTTTGCAATTTTGGATATACAATTATCGGGAAGAAAAACAGGAATAGATATTGCAAAAAAAATACGAGAAAGTTTTAATTTTCCTTTTATTTTTTTAACATCAAATGCAGATTCATTAACATTAGATTTAGCTAAAGAGGTTTTACCGCCTGCATATTTAATTAAACCCTTTTCTAAAGAAGAATTATATACATCTATAGAAATTGTAATGTCAAATTTTTTATTAAATAATAAAAGTAATATAGAAAGACAGGAAGATTCGCAGATAACTAATGATTCATTTTTTATTAAGAATAAAGGTTCTTTTCTAAAGATTAATTTTAGAGATATTCTATATTTAAAAAGCTCTCATGTTTATGTAGAATTGTTTTTAAAAAATGGAGAAAAATTTTTAGTAAGAAGAGGTTTAAATAGTATTCTTAAAAAATTAGATACTAATTTTGTACGTGTTCATAGAAGTTTTGTAGTTAATATAAAGCATGTTACAGAGGTTAAAAATACTTCTTTAATGGTGTCTGAAAATGAAATTTCTATTGGTAAAACTTTTAAGCAAGACTTAATAAGTCGAATAAAATTAATGTAAACCTTTTTAAGAACAATAAAAAGGTCGTTTAGAACATTTTAAATGTAATTATCTATGCCATTAAGTATATTTACTTTTAGATATTATGTTGGGGGACATTTATATTTTATTAAAGTTACTCTTTTTTAGGGTAACTTTTTTTTATGCTTACTATTTGAGTCTCTAAGTAACTTCTATTTTGTATTTTTACCCGAATGAATTTTTTTTATAATATCCTTGTTTTTTTTGCGACTATAACTCTTTTTGTGTTAAAGTTTTTTAGTAAAAAACTAAGACTTTTTGTTGATGGTAGAAAAGAAATTTTTTCAAAGATTTCTAATTTAAAAAATGAAGATGTTATTTGGTTTCATGCCGCATCTTTGGGGGAATTTGAACAAGCAATACCTATTATTGAAGCTTTAAAAAAGAATAATAATACCTATAAGATTTTAGTTACTTTTTTCTCTCCTTCTGGATATGAAATTCGAAAAAACTATAAGTTAGCAGACATGGTTTGTTACCTTCCTTTAGACTCTAGATCTAATGCAAGAAAATTTATAGAAATTGTAAATCCTAAGTTTGCAATTTTTATAAAATATGAATTTTGGCCAAATTTTTTAAATGAACTTAAAAAGAAAGAAATTCCAACAATTTTAGTTTCCGGAATTTTAAGAGAAAAGCAATTGTTTTTTAAGCCTTATGGTGGGTTTATGCGAAAATCTCTATCGGCTTTCCATCACTTTTTTGTGCAAAATAAAGTTTCAGAAGAATTGTTAAATTCTATCAATTTTAAAAACATAACAATTGCTGGTGATACTCGTTTCGATAGAGTTTCTAAAATCTTAGAACAAGACAATACTTTAAGCTTTATTAATAAGTTTAAAAACGAGCAATACACTTTGGTTGCTGGTAGTACTTGGAAAGAAGATGAAGAATTGTTGGTAGATTATATTAATAATAGAGCTTCTGAAAATGAAAAAGTTATAATTGCACCACACAATATTAAGCAAGAAGCAATTTTAGAATTACAAAAATCAATCAATAAAAAAACTATTTTATTTTCTGACAAAAAAGGTAAAGATTTGTCTAGTTATCAGGTTTTTATTATTGATACTATTGGAATTTTAACCAAAATTTATGCAGCCGCAGACGTAGCTTATGTTGGTGGTGGTTTAAATACGGGTTTACATAATATTTTAGAACCAGCTACTTTTGGGATACCCGTTATTATTGGAGATAAATACGACAAATTTAAAGAAGCAGTAGATTTGGTTAGAATTGGTGGTTGTATTTCAATTAAAAATCAGGAAGAATTTACAAAAGCTCTTGTTTCTTTAAAAACAGATGAAGAAGATAGGAATTTAACAGGTCTTCTAAATAAAAAATACATTCAAGAAAACCTTGGCGCAACAAATTTAATAATGAATTATTTAAAAGATAAAATTTAAAAAATATCAGTTCGAGAGATTTTGATTTTTATCGAAATTGCATCGAGAACAAATTATAAAAATTATGGATTTTATATTACAACCTTGGGCTTGGTATTTTGGTGGTCCGTTAATAGCAATTTGTTTGTTGTTGTATTTTTATTTAGGTAGGAATTTTGGGGCCTCTACTAATTTTGATACACTTTGCTCAATGGCAGGTGCAGGTAAAGTTTCAGACTATTTTAAAAGTGACTGGAAAGATCGCGATTTTGCCCTAATGTTTGTTGTTGGATTAATAATTGGAGGGTTTATCTCTGTAACATACTTAATTCCTAATCAAACAATAGATTTGAATCCAACTACAGTTAAGGAATTAACAGATTTGGGTTTTTCTAATGTTGGAAATAAATATTTTCCAGATGAAATTTTTGGAGAAGACGTTGTCCTTTCATTAAAAGGTTTTTTAATTCTTTTATTCTCTGGAGTTCTTGTGGGTTTTGGTACCCGTTATGCAGGTGGTTGTACATCTGGTCATGCAATTACAGGTTTAAGTAATTTAGAACTACCTTCTTTATTAGCGGTAATAGGTTTTTTTATTGGTGGTATTATTGCTACTTGGTTTATAGTTCCAATCTTATTTTAATTATGAAAAACATCAAATTTTTACTTTTAGGTATTTTTTTCGCAATTGTGTTAAGTAAAACACAAGCGGTATCTTGGTATCGTTTTTACGAAATGTTTAAATTTCAATCTTTTCATATGTTTGGAATTATTGGAGGTGCTGTAGTAATTTCTGCGATATTTATGCAATTGTTTAAAAATGGAAAAATAAAAGATATTTACGGTAATAAAATTGTACCAACTCCAAAGAAAAAAGGAGTAATTAGTACCGTTTTAGGAGGTACATTTTTTGGCTTAGGTTGGGGAATATCAGGAGCTTGTGCTGCACCAATTTTTGTGATTCTTGGATTTAAATTAATTCCAGCATTAATTTTATTGGTTGGTGCGCTTTTAGGTGCGTTTGTTTATGGAGTTTTAAGTAAAAAATTACCTAATTAATGAGTATGCTTTTAGATAATTTCGGACGTCAAATGGAATATGTTCGTTTAGCAGTAACAGATCGTTGTAATTTACGATGCCAATATTGTATGCCAGCTCACGGTATAGATATTGTTCCCAGGCAAGAATTATTGTCTTTTAAAGAGATGTATCGTTTAATTCGTGTGTTAACAGAATTAGGTGTTAATAAAGTGCGTTTAACTGGTGGAGAGCCATTTGTAAGAAAAGATTTTGTTGGTTTTTTAGAAATGTTGTCTTATAACGATTTGTTAGAAGCAATAAATATAACAACTAACGGAGCTTTAATTTCTCATCATATTAATAAAATTGAAAAACTTAAAAAAGTAAAAAATATTAATTTAAGTATTGATAGTTTACATAGAGAAAAGTTTGCAAAAATAACAAGAAGAGATGTTTTTCCTGAAGTTTATAAAACCTTTGAATTATTAGAAAAAAGTAGTTTAAATTTAAAGCTGAATGTTGTTGTACAATCTGGTTTTAATACTGATGAAATTGTAGATTTTGTAAGATTAACGAAAGATAAAAATGTTGCAGTCAGGTTTATAGAAGAGATGCCATTTAATGGAAAAGGGCAGCGTGATATGCAAGAGAATTGGACTTTTAAAAAAATTTTAAATGAAGTAAAAACGGAGTTTGATGTTTCTGAAATTCAATCTGAAAAATCATCTACTTCTAGAAATTATAAGGTAGATAATCATATAGGAACATTCGGAATTATTCCTGCTTTTACTAGAACTATCTGTAACGATTGTAATAGAATAAGAATAACATCAACCGGAACTTTTAAAAATTGTTTATTTGATGATGGTGTTTTTAATCTTAGAGACTTTATTAGAAAAGGAGCTTCAAATGACGATTTAAAAGAACTTTTTTTAAGTTTAGTAAAGGACAAGCCAGAGAACGGATTTATAGCAGAAGCAAATAGGAGAGATGGTGGTGCTTCTGAAAGTATGAGTACAATTGGTGGGTAAGAAAGTGTAATCGTGTAAATATTTAATTGTTTAAGAATTACACGGTTTAATAAATAAACAATTACACGTTTTTAAAAATGATTTCAGTAAAAGAAGCAAAAAATATAGTTTTAAATTCAATCCAAGATTTTGGAGTTGAAGAAGTTCCGTTTTTAAAATCTGTTGGTAGAGTTTTAAAAGAAAAAATTGTTGCAGATAGAGATTTCCCACCTTTTAATAGAGTTTCTATGGATGGAATTGCAATTGATTTTAAGGAGTTTAGTTCTCGATTGCGATCGAACAAACAATTAGATTTTAAAATAGAACGAATTCAAGCTGCAGGAAGTAAACAAATAACACTTCAAAATTCTGAAAATTGTATAGAAGTAATGACCGGAGCAGTTTTGCCTAAAAATGCAAATACGGTTATTAGATATGAAGATATAACAATAGAAAATGGAATTGCAATCATAAATATTGATGCAATTAACGATGCCCAAAATGTTCATCAAAAAGGGAAAGATGGGAAAATTGGTGATGTGTTAATTGAAAAAAACACACTAATATCTGCCGCTGAAATTGGTGTTTTAGCAACTGTTGGTAAATCAACAGTAAAAGTTGTTAAACAACCTAAAGTGATGATTGTTTCTACAGGTGATGAATTGGTTGGAGTTAACGAGATTCCGCTAGAACATCAAATAAGAAGAAGTAATGTTTTTACGTTAGTGTCTTTGTTAGAGAGATTGAATATTTCTTCGGAAACGGCTCATATTACAGATGATAAGCCAATTCTTAAAGCAAAAATAAAAGCTTATCTAGAAGAATATGATGTTTTACTTTTTAGTGGAGCTGTTAGTAAAGGGAAGTATGATTTTTTACCAGAAGTTTTTGACGAATTAGGTGTTAAGAAATTATTTCATAAAGTAGCGCAAAGACCTGGAAAGCCTTTTTTTTATGGTAAAACTGAAAATTGTAATGTTTTCGGATTTCCAGGAAATCCAATTTCTACATTTGTAAATTGTTTGGTCTATTTTTATCCTTGGTATTATAAGTCTTTAAGGATAGAAGCGACTGAAGAAACTGCAGTTTTAGTAGAAGATGTTAGTTTTAAACCTAACTTAATATATTTTTTACAGGTAAAACTAGAAAGTAAAAATGGTAACTTAGTTGCATTTCCTATTAAAGGAAATGGTTCTGGAGATTTAGCTAGTTTGGTAAAAACAGATGCTTTTATTCAGTTACCTAACGATAAAGTTGAGTTTAAAAAAGGAGAGGTTTTTTCTGTAATTAGATATAGGTAAATGAAATTTAATTATAGGAAAACCCAATTTTATTTTTATCAATGTTAATCGCACCATTTTGTGTTTGTGGTTCATTTTTTATTTATTTATAGATAATAAAAGAGGAATGGTTTTAGCGGGAAATTTTTTTTAATTACTTTATTTGTAAATTTAATTATTTTGGCAATTGAACAAGTAAGGTTAAAGAAGATTGTAAACTTAAAAAATGTATGAATCGTTGAAAATTTAGTAATCATAATTGCCTTAATTTATTTTAAATTCTTTTTTTAATATGTCTAGTTTTTCACATTTAAACGAAAAAAATAACCCTAAAATGGTAAATGTTTCTGATAAGAAAATTACCAAAAGAACTGCCATTGCAAAAGCAACAATGTTTCTAGGGAAAGAAGTAATTGCTCATTTTACAAATGATGAGTTAATTACTAAAAAAGGGCCTGTTTTTCAG
>CAJQQH010000112.1 GCA_905480405.1 uncultured Polaribacter sp.
AAGAAATTACAGAAAACACACAACTAAAAGTTGGAGATTTAATTACAGTAAGAATAGAATTACGTTCTGATAGAAATATGGAATTTATTCATATGAAAGATATGAGAGCTTCTGGAGTGGAACCTATTAATGTATTATCTAAATACAAATGGCAAGACAGCTTAGGTTATTATGAAAGCACAAAAGACGCTGCAACCAATTTCTTTTTTGATCGTTTGCCAAAAGGTATTTATGTTTTTGAGTATGATGTAAGAGTAAATAATGTTGGAAATTTTAGTAATGGTATTACAACTATACAAAATATGTATGCACCTGAGTTTAGTAGCCATTCTAAAGGTGAAAGAATTATTGTTCAAGAAAAGTAATTTTGGCATATTTGTTGCCAATTAACTAATGTAAAATTAAAATATAATTATGAAGAGAATAATAGTAGGTTTAAGTTTAATTATTGGTTCTATATATACAACAAGTGCTCAACAAATTGCAGACAATGCTATTGGATTACGTTTTGGAGGTGGAAACGGTGTTGGAGGAGAAATATCTTACCAAAAAGCATTAGGAGAGAATAATCGTTTAGAAGTAAACCTTGGTTTGGCTAATGAGTTTACAAATTTTAAAGCAACTGGTTTGTATGAATGGGTTTGGAATATAGAAGAACAATTTAACTGGTATGCTGGCTTTGGTGGTGGAATTGTTTCCGCAAACGGAACTGGAATTTATGGTGCTGGAGTAATTGGTGTAGAATACGACTTTAATGCACCAGTTTTACTTTCTATAGATTATAGACCAGAAATTGGTATTGCTGGTGGTTTAGATGGTTTAAATTCTGATATTGCATTATCCGTAAGATATCAGTTCTAATTTTAAATTATTTACAACATCAAATCCAAAATAATTAACATTTATTTTGGATTTGTCTTTTTTTTATATATATTCGTAACGTATTTAAGTTAACCCCTAAACATATACAATATGATGTCCCCTGTCTATTCTCTAAGAAAACCCATTATTTCTTCCTACTTAAAACTCACTGAATTTACGATATTTACCGTCTAAATTTCAACCCAACACTCTCATTATAAAACAATCACCTTGTTTTTCAGAATATCTGTTGTATAACAACTAATTATTTGAGGGTACAATTAAAACTATTAAATGAATTAACTATTATATAAATCAAGCTCTTATGAAGTCCCCCAAACTTTTACTTTTCGTTATTTTTATTGTTATTACTAATATACATGCCCAAATTCAGTATGAAAGTATATTTAGTTCTGAATACGTCCATTTAAACATTAACAAAGATTTTTCTCCAGAACCATTTCCTACAGATGAAAATTTAAGCGAAAGTGATTTGCTAGAGTCTTCAGATAAGGATACTCCAAAACATGAAGCCATCGAGGTTAATTTAACTAAGAGTATTTCAGATCCTTGTACAGATGGCGCTACTTTAGGAACTCCAACAGCAAATGATCCAGATGGAGATGGAGTTAATAACATCTGTGACCTTGATGATGATAATGATGGTATACTAGATGAAGATGAAGCATGCTCAAACGCAGTTTCTGGTTTTCCAAATGCCGAAAAAGGGTATTTATTTCAAGGAAATCCAACAAGTGTTTATTTGGTAGATCTTAACACTGGTGTTTCTACTTTACATCAAACATTAACTTACTTTATTAATGGAGTAACAGTAAATGAAGACGATGGTTATTTTTGGGCTATCGATAAAACAAATAATAAAGTAGTATTAGTAGACCCATATACTTATAATATTGTAGATACAATTAATGTTACGGATTCTGCTGTTTCTGGAGCTTACGACCCAATTAAAAAACAATATGTAACCGCTACTTCTAGTAAAGTTCAGGTTTTTGATGGAGATCCAGACTCACCAACATACAAAACAGAAGTTTCTTCTTTCTCTAGATCTGGAGGAAATCTAATAGATCTTGGTTATAATACTTCTGATGGTGCTATCTATGGAATCAAAAGTAATTCTAATCAACTTCATAAACTAGATACTACAAATGAAACTGCTACAGTAGTAGGAAACATATCTGGCTTACCAAGTGATAATTATGGCGCTATTTACACTACTCTAGATGGCAACTTTTATATGAGTAATAATAGTACAGGTGTAATTTACTTAATGGAATTAAGAAATGGTTTAACGGCTACTGTTTTTTCTAACGGACCAGCTTCAAGCACAAATGACGGGGCAAAAGTTTTAAGTGTAGATACATCTGGTAATCAGGTATGTTTAGATACTGATGATGATGGATTATATAACTCTTTAGATTTAGATTCTGATGGAGATGGAACTTATGACGTAGTAGAAGCTGGAGGTACAGATGCAGATAATGACGGCCAATTAGATGGAACTGGTTATGATTCTGATGGAAAAGTAACTGGTGGAACTGGTGGATATACAGGTGGTACTGGTTATGAAAACCAAGCACACCAAATGACTGTTGTAACGGAACCTACAGATCAAACCGCAGGTTTTGGTGAATCTGCTTCTTTTTCGGTTGTTGCAACAGCAGAGTTAGCTACTAATTATTTAAATGGTTCTCCTGTTTATGACTCTCCAGGAAATGCAACAAATAGAATTGTATACCAGTGGTATAGAGGAAATCCAGATACTGATGGTGTAACATTAACAGATACTGGCGTATATTCTGGAACCAATACAGCAACTTTATCCATTAGTTCATCAACAGGATTATATACGAATCGATATTATGTAAGACTAACACATTTAGATAATACTTTGGTTGAAGAAACAGAACAGGCTCAATTACTTGCAAACCCTTGTGACTCCGTTGCATCTGGTAACCCAGATAATGATGGCGATGGTGTTTCTGATAGTTGTGATGAAGATGATGATAATGATGGAATACTTGATTCAAATGAGTTAGCATCTGATACAGATGGTGATGGAACAATAGATTCTTTTGATACAGATTCTGACAACGATGGATGTTATGATGTAACCGAATCTGGAGGAGTTGACTCAAATGGTGATGGAGTTTTAGATTATACAGAAATTGATTATACAAATGGTCAAGTTACTGGTGGTTCTGGTGGATATGATGGTGCTACAGGTAATGAAATAATAGCTCAAAAAGTAGAAATCACTTCTTCTCCAACAAATAGTAGTGTTTTAGAAGATGCAACAGCATCTTTTAGTGTAGTGGCAATTTCTTCTACAGCAACTTCTTATAATAGCGGAACACCTATATATGGAACACCAGGAAATGATAATGGTAATATTACCTACCAATGGTATATTGGAGACCCAGATAACGGTGGTGAAGCTATCGTTAATCAAGGAATATACTCTGGAGCAAACACAGCTACTTTAGGTATTGAAATAGTTAGCGAATTAAATAACACAACTTATTTTGTTGAAGTTGGTAATGCTAATTCTTGTACTACAGATAAAGACCAAGCAACATTAACCGTATCAACAGCAACAGCAAATACTCAAGACCTTATTATAAGTCAGTATATAGAGTCAGATTCTGGAACTGCACCTAGAGGTATAGAAATTTTTAATCCTTCTACTGGTGTATTTGATTTTTCTAACACTAATGTTTATATAAACATTGCAACAGAAGGTAACAGTGCAAATTATTCAAATGCAATAGTTATTAATACAGGTACACTTTCTGGTGGCGCTGTATTAGTTGTTGGTTCTTCTGAAATAGGAGATTATTTAACAGAAAACAACCTTACAGATGTTACTTTTATAGATCATGATTTTAATTTTGATGGTGATGATACCATTATATTATCAGATATTGCTACTACAGGTGGTACTATTTTTGATATGTTTGGAGAGTTAACCGTGACCGATCCAGGAGACTCATGGTCTGGTAATGGAGTAGAAACACGTAACTGTAATTTAAGTATTAAAGATTATGAAAATGATAATCAGTTTTTTACAACTGGTAAAAGTACTGGTTGGTCAAATCCAAGTACAAGATATGTACAAAACAACTCTACCCCATCTGCTAAAAGAGGTTTAAAAGGTTGTGGAGAAGCACCAATACGAAATGTTTGGCAAGGAAATGATAGTGATGATTTCCATAGAAAAAGTAATTGGAAAAATAATTCTAGAAGAAATTTATATTGTGATAATGTGAGTATACCAAGTTCTGGTATTACAAATCATCCTACATCTTATAGCCCTATACATATGAAATCTTTAAATTTAAAATCGGGCTCAAAATTTAATTCAAAATCTTCTTGTTCAGCAAAAGTAAGTTACGAGAGAGAATCTTCTTCTACAAATTGGTATTTAATTGGATCTCCTGTTTCTGGACATAATTTTGATGATAATTTCATTAACAATCATGATATACCTACTGTTAACACAGATAGAGCATTCGCAGAATATGATACTCCTACAGATAGTTGGGATTATTTACAAATTGGTGGATCTATAAGTTCTGTGCCAGGTACTGGTTATCAAATAAAAAGAGATATTACTGCAGACCCAATAACATATAGAGGTACTCTTAATACAGAAAATGTAACTTGTGCTGTACATAAAACTGGATGTGGTTATAATTTACTATCTAACCCATATACAACTAATATTAAATCGCATGAATTATTACAAGATAATACTGAAAATTTAGTAATGGAAGCTGTTTGGCTTTGGAATCAGGCAGAAGACAATTACGAAGTGTATGTAGCTGCAGACGAGTTTGTTATTGCACCAACACAAGGATTCTTTGTTAAAGCTAAAAATAATGCTAATATTACTATAAACAAAGATATTAGATGTAACTCCTGTACAGGTAATTTTCAAAAAACTGAGAAAACAGAGATTATTTTGAATATGACCGATGGTGATAAAAATAGAATTGCAAAAATCTATTATAAGGAAAACGCATCTACAAGTTTTGATAATGGTTTAGACGGGAGAACTTATCATGGTGCTAAGAACGAATTAGACATTTATACTCATTTATTAACAGAAAGTCAGTTTGCTGGATTTAGTAGTGCTGGTATGAAATTTCAAGTACAATCTTTACCAAAATCTAATTATGAAAATATGATTATTCCTTTAGGAATAACTGCTGCTACCGGAAAAGAAATTACTATTAATTCAGAGATTAAGAACTTACCTTCAGGAATTAAAGTTTTTATAGAAGATAGAGAAAATAAGACATTTACAGATTTATCTGAAGGAAAATTCACATTTACAACAGATACAGATTTAGATGGTATTGGGCGTTTTTATATTCACACAAGATCAAGTGTCCTAAATACAGATGATGTTACAATAAATTCTAATTACGTAAACATTTACAATACATCAAAAAATCTTTTAACTATTACAAGCTTACAAGCTAAAGCTATTGTTAAAGTATATTCTATTCAAGGAAAAGAAGTACTAAAAAAATCAATAGAATCAACAGGTTTCAGTACAATTAAACTACCAAAATTATCTAAAGGTATTTATGTAGTAAACATAGATTCTAAAACGATTCAATTATCTAAAAAAATAATCATCAACTAGATGTATAAAATTTATTAAATTTAACAGATATGACCATGAAAAACTCAAGCCTTCCACCAAAAGAAATAACAAGAAAAGAAGCCCTGAAAAAACTAGGTAAATATGGGAAATATGCTGCATTAACAGCTCTTGGAACATATATAGTTTTAAATCCAAAAAAAGTGCAAGCTTTTAGTGGTGGACCAGCAACACCAGGTGATGGTTGGGGCGATTAATTTTTAAAATAAATAGAAAAACATCTCAAGTTTGAGGTGTTTTTCTATTAAAAGCATATACAAAAAGGTAAACACCAAATAATAATTTAGTTCAGTTAATAGACTAAATTAAATTACTTACATGGATAAAAAGTTGATTAAAATCGTTTCTAAATTACTGTATAATGGATTATAGAGAAACACTTTTTTTTATTGGAAAATGTTTAACTGTAAACTACGAAAAACATAATCTTAAAATTGTAAAAAACAAATTAGAAGACGATACTATAGATTGGGATTCTATTGTAAAAATTAGTACGAGTCATTATGTGTTTCCTGCCTTATATTGTAATCTTAAAAAAGCAGGTCTATTAAGTTTTGTTCCAACAGAATTGGTTGGTTATATGCAGCATATAACACAATTAAATTTAGAAAGAAATTTAGCAATCATTGAACAAGCTAAAGAGCTGAATGAACTCTTAATAAAAAATAATATTACACCTATTTTTTTAAAAGGTGCTGGATATTTATTTCAAGATTTTTACGATGATATCGCAGAAAGAATGATAGCCGATATCGATTTTATTATCTGTAAAGAAGATTATCAAAAAGCAATTTTACTAACTAAAAACTTTGGTTACTCTAAAGTTGAAAAAAATAAACATCATTCTCCTTCTTTTAAGCATTACCCAAGACTGCAAAAAAAAGATTGTTATGCAGCTGTAGAGATTCATAAAGAAGTTTTAATAGAAAAGTTTGCTGATGAATTTAATTTTGATGTAATTAAAAAAAAATGCATAAAAACAAATGGTGTTACTGTTTTAAATTACAACAATCAATTAACGTTATCAATACTATCCAATCAAATAAATGATGATGGCTTTTACATAAAAAATCTAACACTAAAACACGCTTACGACGCATATATATTATCTAAAAAAACAAATGCTATAAAAGCTTTTGAAAAGTTTAATAAATTAAAATATCCTTTAAATTGTTTTTTAGCAAGCAGTTATCAGGTATTTAATAATATAGATTCATTGTCTCATGACAATTCAATTAATACTGATAAATATTTAAGCGATTTTAATATGTATTTAGTTGATGATAAAAAAAGAAATAAAGACTATAAGAGAATAAAAAACAAACTATACTTAATTAGAAAAAAAGATTTTATACTAAAAATTATTTTCTACAAAGAATACCGAAACTGGTTTATAAATGATTTTTTAATAAAGCTTAAGTTAAAGAAATTAACTTCTTAAATTAGATTTTGGTTTTCTTTTTACTTGCTTTTGCTAACGGATTAAAATCTAAAGCTAACTGTAACCAATAGTTTAAGTCTACATCTAAATCATAAGCATCTTCAGTTAAAAAAATATAGCCTTTCATTGCTCTACCTGTAAAATTCATTTCTTTACACCCCGTTTTTAATAATGATGATGAGTATACATCTGGATGTATTCTTGCCATAATTTCATCTTGCATAACGCCAACACACATTTTGTTATCAACCATAAAACAAGTTCCACCAAACATTTTCTTTTCAATAAAAGTGATACTTTTTTCTTTAAAAAATTGAGAAATCCTATCAGCTAAATAAACATTATATGCCATTAATCTGTTTGTTTTTAAAGTGATAACTAGCCAAAATTTCTTTAATAATTTCTTTAAAATGAAGCTCTTTCTCTTCTGGTTTTCTATTCTTTTTAATTTTAGAAACTAAAACACCTTCCCAAATTAAAGTATCTGTTTTAGCATTTACAAACTCAATAGTAAATACTTCATTTAACTTTTTATTACCAATTGGTATTCCTCCAGAAATACCAAAACCTCCATTTCTACCACTGCTTCCTACTCCAATTCCTAAAGTATTATTATTTTGAATATCTGATAATTTAGAAATTACATTAATATAAAAATCAGGTTTTTCTACTTTAGTAAAACCTAATTTTTTCATTTCTAAATTAATTGAAGAAACGACTCTTTTTAAATCTAATTCATTTAATTCTTTACCAATATCATCAAAAAAAGCATAGGTTTTAAATTGAGAAAAATTAATTCCTGTATCATAATCAGTCATTACTTTAGAAGTAGAACAACTCATCAATAAAAAGAAAAAAAGATATTTACAGAATTTCATTAGAGTTACTTCTTCTTTTCGTCTAAAATAACTCTTGTTGGTGTGTCTTTACCATTAATAATACTTTCTGTACCTCTTGCCACAGCTTGAATCGTTTGTGTAATTACAGTCATATTTAAAGTTTCTGCTTCATCTGATGCTTTATGATAATCTTTATCTACATCTATTGGTGTTGTAGAAAATGTATGAGATGGAACTCCCAAACGCGCTAAAGAAGCATTATCTGATCTAAAAAATAAATTGAATTTTTTATATGGATCTGCAAATAATTGATATCCTGATCCTTTTAAGTTATTTTGAACAATTTTACCAAAATTAGAACGATTAAAACCTGTTAACCAAGCTGTATTTGGGCCAAAACTTGGTGTTTTCCCAATCATCTCTAAGTTAATACCAGCAACAAATTTACTTGCATCAATACCTTTGCCAAAATGAGTAGAACCAATTAAACCCATCTCTTCAGCAGTAAAAGCTGCAAAAACAAGGGTTCTCTCATTGCCTACTTTTTTAAAGTGTTCTGCCAAGGCCAAAATACCGGTTACCCCAGAAGCATCGTCATTAGCTCCGTTGTAAATACTATCTAAGACTCCTTCTTTTGCTCGAATACCCAAATGATCATAATGAGCTGAAATAATCACCACTTCCTCTTTTTTACTTTTTCCTTCCAACACTCCAATAATATTACTGGAAGTAATGTCTTCTTGGGTTCGTCTATTTTTAAATGTAAAAGTTTGTCTGTAATTAGAGAGTGTATCATAAGGTACTAAGCCTATCGTTTTAAATTCTTTTTCAATGTATTGGGCAGCTTTTTCTATACCAGGTGTACCAGCTTTTCTCCCCTCCATATCGTTTGAAGCTAACGTATACAGATGTTTT
>CAJQQH010000113.1 GCA_905480405.1 uncultured Polaribacter sp.
AAAGTTGCAGAAGTTTTAGGAGCTTAGATTATAAATTTATTTTATATAGAAAACGTCTCATTAATTGAGACGTTTTTTTTTGTTTCATATTTAGGTAAATTTAAAAACTAAACTAACGTTGTTTTTAGCTCATTTTTTTATGGCTTACTTTTGATTAACTTTAAGTAAAAATATATATAAATAATTTTAAAACTAATTTTTTATTTTTAATTAAAAAACAGGAAAAACCTCTTTTTTTATATCAAAATAAAATTGCATTTGATTTCTGGTGTTAAAAAAAATAATAAAAATTTAATTTTTTTGTACTTTTAATAAAAATAAAATTATGATCCTTAAAAAATCAATAAAAGCTGTTGCCTTTTTTTCTTTATTATTTTTCTTTACAAGTTGTGGAACGAATGAAGAAAATGATAATGATATAGATGTTAGAACTTTTGCAGATGTAAAAGCAGATTTTCAAAAACTAACATTTTCTACAGGTGTTAATGATCTCGAAATAATTGGAGTAGATAATTATTTATGGAGATTTCGATTAATTGTTCCTGCAAGCGCATCAACAACAAACAAAAGACCTTTGGTTGTTTCTTTACATGGCGGTGCAACTATTAAGAACGCAGAATTACACAAACAAACAAGTTGTTTAACAGAAGCTGGTTTAGAAAGTTTAGATGCATTTATTTTATCACCTAATAGTGATGGTTATGTTTGGTTTGATGAACCTAATCAAGATAAAGTAATAAGTTTAACAGCGTTAGTAAAAGCACAATTAAATGTAAATACAAATAAAGTTGCTATAACAGGTTATAGTGATGGAGGAATTGCCTCATGGTTTTTTGCACAATTTCATCCAACTGCTTATTCTGCATCAATACCAATGGCGGCTTATTACGATCCTCAAGTGCCAACAGTGCCAACAGCAAAAATAGATATACCGCTATATGTTATTCATGGGGAAGATGACCAATATTTTAATGTAACGGCAGTTCAAGGTTTTGTAAATAAAGCTAAAGATGCTGGTACAAATATTCAATTAATTGTTGCACCTGGTCTAGAACATTTAAACTCTTGCGATTATATTCCTTATTTAAAAGATGCTTCTATTTGGTTAGATACTGTTATTTGGTAAAAGCTATAATAATCTTCTAAACGTCTTATTTTATAAGGCGTTTTTTTTATGGCTTACTTTTTGATTATATTTAAATATATTTACTTTTATGAAAGCAGGTTTTACCAAACAGTTAGTTTTATCAACGTTATTAATTTTTTTATCTATTAATTCATCATTCTCTATTGAAGTTAAAAAAGATAAAGAAAATTTTAGATCACATAATTTTCAAGACAAAACAGTTCTAATAAAAAAAATTAAGAATAGAATTAGTTCTTTAAAAAGTAAAAAGGAGAAATTAGTAGTGTTAAAAAAATGGTCTGATGCTAGAGAGAGTAATTATGTAAAACAGATTGAGAAATTAGAAAAAGGCCTAAAAAAACTTGGTTACAAGGAGGTAAAACAATTAACTGTAAAAGAGAAAATTAAAAAGCTACAAAAAGAACTCAAATACTTAAATAATAATAAAACTAGTGAGCGAAATAAAAATAACTGGTCGTTAAAAGATGAGCAGTCATATCAAAAAAAAGCGACTGTTTTTATAGATAGTATTATTAAATTAAGAATGGTCAAAAACTAAATTTAGTTCAGTTTCTTCATTTTCTTTTCCCATTTGTTTTTTTGACGATAAAAATATTTTTCTTTTAAAAGTTTTTATTGTTTATTTAATTTACAATACCTAGCCATAAAGAAATTACCGTTAGGGTAGAGGATAATTATTTTGTAATTCCTTTGTCCGTCTGAGAATACTTTTTTTATTATAGAATTCTTATCATAAAATTAATTGTATTTTTTGATTTTATCTTCAGAATATCCCTTGTTAATCCCATAAAAATGGATAAACTCCACATCAGAAGTTATTTTTTTTTGCTCTTTTTTATATTCTCAATAAAATCAATGTTACTGTTAACATGTATATGTTTTATGTTAGATTTGATTTTTATGTTTTTTCTTGAACTACTATTTTTTGAAGGTGTAAATACTGAATCAGTATTATATAAATCTCTAATATTTTTTTTATACTTAGAATAAGTAACAAAAACTCCAGTAGGGTTATCTAAAGAGTCTAAAATTTCAATTCCCGAAACTTTAGGCATTTTTTTTAGGTCTGGTACTGATTTAAGATAATGTATAAACCAGGTTTTAAGAGGATCTATATTAAATCTTTTGGCTAACTGTTTTGTAAGTTGATTTTTTTTAATTTCGCTTAATTGTCCGTAAACTTCAATAGGTCTTATCTTTTTAAATATCGCAGTATCATTTTCTAATACTATTTCTTCAAATAATTTAGATTCTTTTTTAAGCTGATATTCTAAAAAATTAATTTTATTGTAATTATAATCGACATATATTATTTTTTTTTTGAGAAAAGCCTATTGATGTGATAAGGAATAGTATTAAGGTAATTATTTCTTTTTTCATGTAATTTTTTACTGTTTAATATTGTACAATTTTATTTTGTATTTATTTTTATGATTCCAATATGTTATTATTAAAATTACAAACTCTCCTTTAAAATAGCAATTTCATCTCGTAATTTAGCAGCCACAATAAAGTCTAATTCTTTAGCTGCAGCTTCCATATGTTTACGTTTATCTCTAATACGTTTTTCAATTTCTTCTTTTGGTAGATATTGTAAATCTTGCTCTGCAGCTTTTTGGATTGCGTTATCATAATGATAACTAGAAACTGCAGATTTAGATAAAGTGTCATCTATCTTTTTATTAATTTGAGTAGGAGTAATGTTGTGTTTTGTGTTGTATGCTATTTGTTTTTCTCTACGTCTATCTGTTTCATCTATAGTTTTTTGCATACTATTGGTCATTTTATCAGCATATAAAATTGCTAAACCATTTACGTTTCTTGCGGCTCTACCAACAGTTTGTGTTATAGATCTATGACTTCTTAGAAAGCCTTCTTTATCAGCATCTAAAATAGCTACTAAAGATACTTCTGGTAAATCTAAACCTTCACGTAAAAGGTTTACTCCAATAAGAACATCAAACAAACCTTTACGTAAGTCTTGCATAATTTCTACACGCTCTAGAGTATCTACATCAGAGTGAATGTATCTACATCTAATATCAACCCTAGCAAGGTATTTAGTTAATTCTTCTGCCATTCTTTTAGTAAGCGTTGTTACCAAAGTACGTTCATCTTTTTCTACTCTAATTTGTATTTCTTCAATTAAATCATCAATCTGATTTAAACTAGGTCTAATTTCTATAATTGGATCTAATAAACCAGTTGGCCTAATTACTTGCTCTACAAAAACACCTTCAGTTTTTTGCAATTCGTAATCTGCTGGAGTTGCAGAAACAAATATGGTTTGATTTTGAATTTCTTCAAATTCTTCAAACTTTAAAGGTCGATTATCCATTGCTGCAGGTAATCTAAATCCATATTCAACTAAGTTCTCTTTTCTACTTCTATCACCTCCATACATTGCATGGGTTTGTGGTACAGTTACGTGGCTTTCATCAATAACCATTAAATAATCATCTGGGAAATAGTCTAATAAACAGAAAGGTCTAGTTCCTGGGTTTCTACCGTCTAAATAACGAGAATAATTTTCAATACCAGAACAATAACCTAATTCTCTAATCATTTCTAGGTCGAATTCTGTTCTTTCTTTTAATCTTTTTGCTTCTAAATGTTTGCCTATTTCCTTAAAGTAATCTACTTGTTTCATCATATCTTCTTGAATTTGATGAATAGCATTTTGTAATACATCTGGTGATGTTACAAATAGGTTTGCAGGGTAAATAGTTAGTTGTTCGTAATTTTCAATAACAGCATTACTTTCCAAATCAAAAGATTCGATTTCTTCAATTTCATCACCAAAAAAATGAACTCTATACCCATTATCTCCATATGAGGGATAAATTGTTACCACATCTCCTTTTACTTTAAAGGTTCCGCTTTTAATTTCTACTTCTGTTCTAGAGTATAAACTTTGTACTAATTGGTGTAAAAATTTTGTTCTCGCAATTTGCTGACCAACTTCAACAGGAATTACGTTTTTCTTAAACTCCGTTGGATTTCCAATACCATATAAACAAGAAACGGATGCAATTACAACTACATCTCGTCTTCCAGAGAGTAGAGAAGAAGTTGTGCTTAAACGCAAGCGCTCAATATCATCATTAATAGATAAATCTTTTTCTATATAAGTACCAGTTACTGGAATGTATGCTTCAGGTTGATAATAATCATAGTAAGAAACAAAATATTCTACTGCGTTCTCAGGAAAAAATTGCTTAAATTCTGAATATAATTGAGCGGCTAAAGTTTTATTATGTGCTAAAACTAAAGTTGGTTTTTTTACTTCTTTTATTACATTTGCAACAGAAAAGGTTTTTCCTGAACCTGTAACTCCTAATAAAGTTTGAAACTTTTCGCCAGATAAAACTCCTTCAGA
>CAJQQH010000114.1 GCA_905480405.1 uncultured Polaribacter sp.
GCTGCATAACGTTTTTCAGCTTCATTCCAGTTAACTACATTAAAGAAAGCAGAAATATAATCTGGTCTTCTGTTTTGGTAGTTTAAGTAATATGCATGTTCCCAAACATCTAAACCTAAAATTGGTGTTCCTCCACAAGTTACACCTGGCATTAATGGATTGTCTTGGTTTGGTGTAGAACAAACCTCTACTTTACCACCAGGTAAAACACATAACCAAGCCCAACCAGAACCAAATTGAGTAGCTGCAGCTTTAGAAAAAGCTTCAATAAAAGCATCTTTAGAACCAAAAGCAGCTTCAATAGCGTCTTTTAATTCTCCTGATAAATAACCTCTATCATTTGGGTTTAATACTGTCCAGAATAATGAGTGATTGTAAAAACCACCACCGTTATTTCTTACAGCACCATTGTTCATGTCTAAATTTGCAAGAATATCTTCTATAGATTTTCCTTCTAAATCAGTTCCTGCAATTGCAGCATTTAATTTTGTTGTATACCCATTATGATGTTTTGTATGGTGTATTTCCATAGTTCTTGCATCAATATTTGGTTCTAATGCATCATAAGCATAACCTAATTCTGGTAATTCAAAAGCCATAATTTTTATATTTTAAATTGATTGTATAATTTTATTGTTGCACAAATTTAACCATTATAAAACGGTTTTACAAGAAGTTATAGTTTTGAAAATTGATAGTTGAATAAAGAAGACTTATTCACCAAACTCACGCATAAATTCTTCAACCTTGTTAACCATGTTTTTACTTCCACAAACAAAAGGTACTCTTTGATGCAATTCTGTTGGCTCAACATCCATAGTTCTTGTATGGCCATCAGAAGATTTTCCGCCTGCTTGTTCTGCTAAGAAAGCCATAGGGTTACATTCATATAATAAACGTAATTTACCATTAGGATTTCTAGAACCTTTAGGATACATATAAATACCTCCTTTAATCATATTTCTATGAAAATCAGAAACTAAAGAACCAATATATCTACTTGTATAAGGTCTGTCTTCTTCTTCTTCCTGACAATATTTTATGTATTTTTTTATCCCTTTAGGAAAATCCATATAATTCCCTTCATTTACAGAATAAATACTACCGTTTTCAGGAAAAGTCATGTTTGGGTGAGATAAGTAAAAAGTACCAATAGCTGGGTTTAATGTAAAACCATTAACACCATCTCCAGTTGTGTAAACTAACATTGTAGAGGTTCCATAAACTACGTAACCTGCAGCAACTTGCTCACTTCCTTTTTGTAAAAAATCTTCTATTTTAACAGGTGTTCCAATAGGTGTTACACGTCTATAAATAGAAAAAATAGTTCCTACAGATACATTTACATCAATATTAGAAGAGCCATCTAATGGGTCTATTAATACAACATATTTATTTTGGTTGTTTTCGTCTTGGCTATTAATTGCAACAAAATCATCTTCTTCTTCACTTGCAATACCACAAACAATATTTCTTTTAGTAAGGGTTTGTATAAACTTTTCATTAGCATATACATCTAATTTTTGTTGATCTTCACCTTGTATATTTGTATCACCAGCAGCACCAGTAATATCGACTAAACCTGCTTTGTTTACTTCGTGATTTACAACTTTTGCTGCTAACCTTATAGAATTAATTAATCTAGAAAGTTCTCCAGAAGTATATTTAAATGAATCTTGATTTTCAATAATAAATTCGCCTAAAGTTTGATTTTTATTTGCCATTTTTTAAAGATTGTTTAGTCTTACAAAGATGCTAAAAATTTACTTTACTATACCGATTTCGTAAAGACTTTTTTTATTATTAATTGCTCTAAATTATTATTACAATGATGATTTATGAGTTTGAAAAATTAAACAAATCAAAAATAAATGTTCAAAAAAGTAAAATATTTTTAAGAGATATCAAATAAAGTATCTTTGACAAAAATTTAGAAGCAATGAGTTTTGTAATTAGAGAAGGACAAGAAAAAGATGTACAATCGGTTTTAGATTTAATTACAGAATTAGCTGTTTTTGAAAAAGAACCAGATGCGGTAGAAATTACCGTAGAAGATTTGTTAAAAGATGGTTTTTCTTCAAACCCTAAATTTAAATTATTTGTAGCTGAAGAAAATAATGTGGTTATAGGTATTGCGTTATTTTATGAACGTTACTCTACATGGAAAGGTAAAACTATTCATTTAGAAGATTTAATGGTTACACAAAGTAAGCGTAAAATAGGAGCTGGTAAAGCATTATATACCGCTGTGTTAAAATACGCTTATGAGAATGACTTTAATAGAGTTGCTTGGGAAGTTATAGATTGGAATACAAATGCAATTGATTTTTATAAAAGTACAGGAGCAACTTATTTAAGCGATTGGTCTGTTGTGCAAATGGATAAAGAAAATTTAACAAAATTTATACAGAATAGTTAATTAAACTGTCAGTTATAAATAGTTTCGAGATGCAAGAAAACTGTATTGTAAACTTGTTTTTTGAATTGATAGTTTCTAAGAGTGTTTTTTAAATATTATTATAAAAATGAAGATTTTTAAATTTGGAGGAGCATCTGTAAAAGATGCAGAAAGCGTAAAAAATGTTGCGAGTATTATAAAAACTGAAGGAGCTAAAGATACCTTAGTTGTAATTTCTGCAATGGGTAAAATGACAAATGCTTTTGAAGATGTTGTAGATGCTTATTATAATAAAGAAGAAGATTTACCTAATAAATTAAACTTTATAGAAGAGTTTCATACCAATATTATAGATTCTCTTTTTGATAAAGACGATGAAATTTATAAAGATGTTGCTATTCTTTTTGGTGAATTAGGTTGGTTTTTAGCTAGAAATACATCGCAAAGATTTAATTATGTTTATGATCAAATTATATGTTTTGGAGAGCTTTTATCAACCAAAATTCTAAGTGGTTATTTAGCTAAAATAGGTACAGAAAACGTTTGGTTTGATGTTAGAAACTATGTAAAAACGGATAGTAATTATAGAGATGCAAAAGTAGATTGGCAGTTAACCGAAGACTTAATTACTAAAAAAGTAGACACTTCTAAAATTAATATTACACAAGGTTTTATTGCAGCTAATGACACAGAGAATACCACAACTTTAGGTAGAGAAGGATCAGATTATACAGCTGGTATTTTTGCTTACTGCTTAAATGCAGAAAGTGTAACTATTTGGAAAGATGTAGATGGTGTTTTAAATGCAGATCCAAGAGTTTTTACAGATACGACTTTACTAGAGCAAATTTCTTATGAAGAAGCTATTGAAATGGCATTTTATGGAGCATCCGTAATTCATCCTAAAACATTACAGCCTCTAGAAAGAAAAGAAATTCCTTTGTTGGTTCGTTCTTTTATTAGTCCAAAAGCAAAAGGAACCAGAGTTTCTAAAGGGAGTAGATTAGTGCCATATATTCCTTGTTTTATAGTTAAGAAAAATCAAATTTTAGTATCTATCTCTGCTTTAGATTTTTCTTTTATGGTAGAAAATAATATCAGTTATATTTTTAAAAAATTACATGATTACCAATTAAAAGTAAATTTAATTCAAAATTCAGCTATTAGTTTTTCTGTTTGTATTGATAACAAATTTAATAAGTTCGATGAATTTTTTAATGAACTTAAAAAAGAATTTAAAATTGATGTACAGACAGGGGTAGATTTATATACTATTCGTCATTTTGATAATCAGGCAATTAAAGATATAGATGCAAAAGGAACGTCTTTATTAACACAAGTAAATAAAGAAACTTCACAAATTATTGTTAATCCTAATAAATAAAAACAAAGCTTTAGTTTTTTTAGTAAATTTGCAGTTACGTCTAATTTTAATTTATGGCATTAGTAACTTCTAAAGAAATTGCGCAAGTAATTGGTTTACAGAAACTTGGTTTTATTGGTACATTTGTAGGTTGGTTACTTATAAAAGTACTTAGAATTTCTGCAATTAATAAAATTTACAATAATAATAAGGGTAAGTCTGATTTAGGTTTTTTAAATGGAGTTTTAGATGATTGTAATATCAGATTCGAAATTCCTGAAGAAGACTTAAAAAGGATTCCAAAAAATGGAGCCTTTATTACGGTATCTAATCATCCTTTAGGTGGTATAGATGGTGTTTTATTATTAAAATTATTGATAGAAAAAAGAGTAGATTATAAAATAATTGCCAATTTTTTATTACATAGAATAGAGCCATTAAAACCTTATGTAATGCCTGTTAATCCTTTTGAAACTAGAAAGGATGCAAAATCTAGTGTTGCAGGTATCAAGAGCGCATTGTTACATTTAAGAGAAGGTAAGCCTCTGGGTATTTTTCCTGCCGGAGAAGTTTCTACTTATAAAGATGGTAAGTTAAAGGTTGATAAACCTTGGGAAGAAGGTGCTGTAAGGTTAATAAAAAAAGCAGAAGTACCTGTGATTCCTATTTATTTTCATGCTAAAAATAGCAGATTGTTTTACTTCTTATCTAAGATTAGTGATACTTTAAGAACTGCAAAATTACCATCGGAAGTAATATCTCAAGAAGGTAAAGTTATAAAGGTTAGAATTGGTAAGCCTATTTCTGTTAAGGATCAAAAAGAATATAAAGAAATTGCGGCATTTTCAGAGTTTATAAGAAAGAAAACTTATATGTTGGCAAATCCGTTTGAAAAAGCACATAAGTTAATTTCTACACAGAATATTAAAATTAAAAAACCTGCAAAAAAGATAACTACTCAAAGAAATGTAGATTCTTTTATAAAAGAAGTTGATGCTTTAAGAGAGAAAGAGGGTAGACTTTTAGAGAGTAAAAACTATGAAGTTTTTTTTGCCAACGCAAAAGAAATTCCTAATTTAATACATGAAATAGGTAGATTACGTGAGATTACTTTTAGAGATGTTGGTGAAGGAACCAACAAAGCAATAGATCTAGATAAGTATGATAAGTACTATCATCATTTAATTTTATGGGATAGAGAAGCTAATTGTTTAGCTGGTGCTTATAGAATGGGGCTTGGAAAAGAAATTTATAAGAAGTATGGTATTAATGGTTTTTATGTTCAAACTTTATTTAGAATAGAACCAGAATTGCATCAAATGATGAGTAATACCATAGAAATGGGTAGAGCTTTTATTATAGGTGAATATCAACAAAAACCAATGCCTTTATTTTTACTTTGGAAAGGAATTGTACATGTTACTTTACGTTATCCAGAGTATAAATATTTAATGGGAGGTGTATCTATTAGTAATCAATTTTCAGATTTTTCTAAATCGTTAATGATAGAATTTATGAAGTCTCATTATTACGATCCGTATATTGCTCAGTACATTTATCCTAAGAAAGAATTTAAAGTTAAGTTAAAAGATGGCGATAAAGATTTTGTGTTTGATGCTACCCAAGCAGATATGCAGAAGTTTGATAAAATTATTGATGAAATTGAACCTGGTGCATTAAGAATACCTGTATTAATTAAAAAGTATGTGAAGCAAAATGCACGATTAGTTGCTTTTAATGTAGATCCTAAATTTAATAATGCTGTAGATGGGTTAATGTATATTAAAGTTTCTGATATACCAGAAAGTACTGTTAAGCCAGTTATGGAAGAGTTTCAGGCAGAATTAGAACGTAAAGCTGCGGAGTTACAAAAGAAGTAATTTTTTATTTTTTTATACGTCTGACAAATATGCAGGCATTTCTATTTGGTATAATTTTAGATGTATTAATATAAAATTATAGTCTATGAAAACCTTTTTAAAAATTTTATTAACCGCTTTAGCAGTAATAGTTTTATCTAATATTTTACCAGGAGTTGCCGTTGTGGGTTATGCAACAGCAATTATTGTTGCTATAGTAATCTCTTTGTTAAATATGTTTATAAGGCCACTTTTGGTTTTTTTTACGCTGCCAGCAACTATTGTAACTTTGGGTTTATTTCTTTTTGTAATAAATGCAATAATTATTTTGTTAGCAGATAAGCTGGTAGACGGTTTTGCAGTTTCAGGATTTTTTGCAGCATTCTTTTTTAGTATATTGCTTTCAGTTTTTAGATCTTTATTATTTTCCTTACTAAAGGAGGATAATAAAAATTAAATTTTTATTGTTAGCATTGGTTTTAACGCATTTTTAGATAACTTTTTAGTAACACTTGCAGAAAATAGATGAGATAAACCACTCCTGCCATGTGTGCTTAAGGCAATTAAATCGGCATTAATATCTCTAGAAAAATTTAGAATTCCACCTTGTATAGATGTGTCGTTATAAATGTTAATAGTGTGTTTAGGCATTTTATATGCTTTTATGAATTCTTTTATTTTTTCTGTAGAATCTTGTGTACTTTCAAATTGAGTAGGGGTATTCACTTTTAATAAATGTATTTTACTATTAAACTGATTTGCGAAATTTAAAAATTTACTAAAAACTTTTTGGTTGTCTTTTTTAAAGCTAGAAGCAAACACAAGATTTTTTAATTTAAATTTTTCATGATCTCTTTTTACAACTATAACAGGTCTTATAGAGCGCCTTACGACCTTTTCTGTGTTAGATCCTATTAAAATTTCGTCAAATTCAGAATGTCCTTTTGAACCCATTATAATAAGATTTGCATCAATTTTTTCTGCATACTTTAAAATACCTTCGTATGGCTTTTGAAACCAAATAGAATGATGTACATCAATTTCTTTGCTAAAAAATGTTTCTTTAAATTTTAAAACTCTTTCTTTTACTTTTCTTAAATAAAGCATTACTTCTGGAATGCTAAAATTACTGCCATTCCCCATATCTACAGCACCAGTGGGTACTTCTATAAGATGTAAGAGGTATACCGAACTGTTTGATTTTTTAGCAATTCTTGCAGCCATTTTTGAAGCATATTCAGATTTTTTTGAGAAATCGATTGGGACTAAAATTTTTTTCATCTATAAAAAGTTTAAATTAAAAAATTGATGTTTTTAAAGTTACAAAAAATAATTGGATGAAACTCAGTTTGGTAAATCATAAACATTTAGTATATTTGCACCGAAATCATAGTAAATGAGAGAATGAAGGGGACTAAGAGTCCCCTATTTTTATACTTTATTTTAAGATTTATAATGGACCAAACAAAGGTAAAAGATTTAATAGACGAGGCTTTAGCACTAAACGAATCATTGTATTTAGTAGATTTATCTATTTCAGAAAACAATAAAATTCAGGTAGTTGTTGATGGTGATAATGGAGTCCCATTAAGTGAATGTATAAGAATTAGCAGAAGTGTAGATAATAATTTCGACAGAGAAGAAGAAGATTTTTCTTTAGAAGTTTCTACACCAGATATTTCTCATCCATTAAAACTGAAAAGACAGTATATAAAAAACATTAACAGAATACTAAAAGTTAAAACGTCTGAAGAAGAATTAGAAGGCACTTTACAAGAAGCGGATGAGGATAAAATTGTTTTAACATGGAAAGCAAGAGAACCAAAACCAATAGGTAAAGGAAAAGTTACTGTACAAAAAACAGCAACTTTAGCGTATACAGATATTAAAGAAGCAAAAGTGAAGATTGTATTTTAAGCAAAGATGTAATGGAAAATATAGCATTAATTGATTCGTTTTCAGAATTTAAAGATAACAAGAGTATAGACAGGGTAACTTTAATGTCTATTTTAGAAGAGGTTTTTAGAGCTGCCTTAAAACGTAAGTTTGGGTCTGATGATAATTTTGATATAATTATTAACCCAGATAAAGGAGATTTAGAAATTTGGAGAAATAGAATTGTTGTTGCAGATGGTTTTTCTGAAGATGATAATGAAGAGATAGAATTAGCAGAAGCAAGATTAATTGAGCCAGATTTTGAAATTGGTGAAGATGTATCTGAAGAAGTTAAATTAATAGATTTAGGAAGAAGAGCAATTTTAGCATTACGTCAAAATTTAATTTCTAAGATTTTTGAGCATGATAGCACAAATATCTTTAAGCAATTTAAAGAATTAGAAGGTGAGCTTTATAGTGCAGAAGTACACCACATTCGTCATAATGCAATTATTTTGTTAGATGATGATGGAAATGAAATTGTATTACCTAAAAGTGAACAAATTCGTTCAGATTTCTTTAGAAAAGGAGATTCTGTAAGAGGTGTTATTAAAACTGTAGAATTAAGAGGAAACAAACCAGCAATTATATTGTCTAGAACGTCTCCAGCATTTTTAAATAAATTGTTTGAACAAGAAATTCCTGAAGTTTTTGATGGTTTAATTACTGTTGAAGGTGTTGCAAGAATTCCTGGTGAAAAAGCAAAAGTAGCTGTAGATTCTTATGACGATAGAATAGATCCTGTAGGAGCTTGTGTTGGTGTAAAAGGATCTAGAATACACGGTATTGTTCGTGAGTTAGGTAATGAGAACATCGATGTTATCAATTATACTAAAAATGAACAATTATTTATTTCAAGAGCATTAAGTCCTGCAAAGGTTACTTCAATGGAAATTGAAATGTATGACGAAGAAAAAAATGGTAAAAAAGGACGCGTTAGTGTACTTTTAAAACCAGAAGAAGTTTCTAAAGCTATTGGTAGAGGTGGTGTTAATATACGTCTAGCAAGTGAGTTAACAGGTTATGAAATAGATGTTAAGAGAGAAGGTTTAGAAGAAGAAGATGTAGAGTTAACAGAATTTATAGATGAAATCGAAGATTGGGTAATTACAGAATTCAAAAAGATTGGTTTAGATACAGCAAGAGGTGTATTGGATGCTAGTGTTGCAGAATTGGTAAAAAGAACCGATTTAGAAGAAGAAACTATTATAGATGTTCAAAGAATTCTTAAAGAAGAGTTCGAAGAATAATCAAGATTAAGAATTAAATGTAAAAAGCATATTTTTACAGAATTAAAGGCTAAAAAATAATATATGTCTGAAGGCAAAACAATGAGGCTTAATAAAGTTCTAAGAGAATTAAACATTTCTCTTGATAGAGCAGTAGAATATTTAGCAAAGAAAGGTCATGAAATAGAAGCAAGACCAACTGCTAAAATTTCTGGGAATGTCTATCAAGTGCTACTAGATGGCTTTGAAACTGATGCTAATAAAAAAGCAGCTTCGAAAGAAGTTGGTGCAGAAAAGCGTAAGGAAAAAGAGGCTATTCGTTTAGAACTAGAAGCTAAGTTAGAGAAGAAAAGAGCAGAAGAGGTTAAGAAAGAAGAAGTTTTAAAAGCCAAAGCAGATAAGTTAGAGTTTAAAACTGTTGGTAAAATAGATATCGATAACTTAGGTAAGAGTTCTTCTGATAAGAAAGAAGAAGTTAAGCAAGAACCTAAAGAAGTTGTTGCTGAACCAACCGTAGAAAAAACTCTCGAAGAAAAGCCTGTAGCTAAAGAAATTGTTATAGAAAAGCCTGTTGTTGAAAAACCAGTTCTTGAGAAACCTGCAGTTGAAAAACCAATTGTAAATGAATCTACTCCTGTTGTTGAAGCTCCAAAAGTAAAAAAGAAAATTTCTGAAATTGAAAAAGTTGCTTCTAGAGTTGAAGTAAAAACTGATTCTAAAAAGGAGAATAATAAATCTGAAGTAAAAGCAGAAGAAGTTACTCCAGAAAATGCTGAGGCAATTAAAACTCAGTATAAGAAATTAGATGGGCCTAAAATTACTGGTAAAACTATTGACTTAAAGAAGTTTGAAAGACCTAAGAAGAAAAAACCTGAGGTTAAAAAAGCTGCGAGTACAGATCCTAGAAAGAAACGTAAACGTATAAGTAAACCAGGTGGAACTGCTGGTAATAATACAAGTAGACCAGCAAACAATAGAGGAGGAAGTAGACCGCCTTTTAATAGAGGAAGAGGTAACCAAAGACCAGCCGCTGTTAAAAAAGAGGAGCCTACAGAAGCAGATATCCAAAAACAAGTAAGAGAAACTCTAGAGAAATTACAAGGGAAATCTTCGAAAGGAAAAGGAGCAAAATATCGTAGAAATAAAAGAGATGCTCGTAGAGAACATACAGAAGCAGAGTTAGAAGCTCAAACATTAGACAATAAAATCTTAAAAGTAACAGAGTTTGTTACTGTAAGTGAAGTTGCAACAATGATGGATGTTCCTGTAACAAACATTATTTCTTCTTGTATGATGCTTGGTATGATGGTAACAATGAATCAGCGTTTAGATGCAGAAACATTAGTTATTGTTGCAGAAGAGTTTAATTATAAAGTAGAGTTTATTGGTGCTGAGGTAGAGGAATCTATTGTAGAGGTAGTCGATAATCCTGAAGATTTAGTATTACGTGCGCCAATTATTACGGTAATGGGTCACGTAGATCATGGTAAAACATCTTTACTAGATTATATTAGAAAAGCAAACATTGTAGATGGTGAAAGTGGAGGGATTACGCAGCATATTGGTGCATATTCTGTAAACGTTGGAGATCAAAAAATTGCATTTTTAGATACACCAGGTCACGAAGCCTTTACAGCAATGCGTGCACGTGGAGCACAAGTAACAGATTTAGTTATTATTGTAGCAGCAGCAGATGATGATGTAATGCCGCAAACTAAAGAAGCAATTTCTCACGCTCAAGCAGCAGGAGTACCAATTATATTTGCAATTAATAAAATTGATAAGCCAAACGCGAATCCTGATAATGTAAAAACTCAATTATCTTCAATGAATTTATTGATTGAAGAATGGGGAGGAAATATACAATCTCAAGACATATCAGCTAAAACTGGTACAGGAATTGAAGAATTGTTAGAGAAAGTATTATTGGAAGCAGAAGTTTTAGAATTAAAAGCGAATCCTAATAAGAATGCTGTTGGTACAGTTGTAGAAGCACAATTAGATAAAGGTAGAGGTTATTTAACAACTATTTTAGTACAAGCCGGAACTTTAAAAATTGGAGATTATATCCTTGCAGGAAAAAACAGTGGTAAAGTAAAAGCCATGTTTGATGATAAGGGAAATAAACTTAAAGAAGCAGGTCCATCAACACCTGTATCAATCTTAGGATTAGATGGAGCTCCACAAGCAGGAGATAAGTTTAATGTATTTGATGATGAACGAGAAGCAAAACAAATTGCATCTAAACGTTCTCAATTACAACGTGAGCAATCTGTTAGAACTCAGAAAACATTAACATTAGATGAAATTGGACGTAGAATTGCGTTAGGAGACTTTAAAGAATTAAACATTATCTTAAAAGGAGATGTAGATGGTTCAGTAGAAGCATTAACAGATTCATTCCAGAAATTATCAACAGAAGAAATTCAGGTTAATATTTTACATAAAGGAGTTGGAGCCATTACAGAAAGTGATGTTTTATTAGCTACAGCGTCAGACGCAATTATTGTTGGGTTTAATGTTCGTCCGCAAGGAAATGCAAGAGTAGTAGCAGATAGGGAAGAAGTAGATATTAGAACGTATTCTATTATTTATGATGCAATAAACGATCTTAAAGACGCAATGGAGGGAATGTTATCTCCAGTGATGAAAGAAGAGATTTCTGGTACTGTAGAAATTAGAGAAATTTATAAAATCTCTAAAGTTGGTAATATTGCAGGTTGTATGGTAATGTCTGGTAAAATCTTTAAAGATTCTCAAATTAGAATTATTAGAGACGGAATTGTAGTTCATGATGGAACTTTAACAGCTTTAAAGCGTTTTAAAGACGATGTAAGAGAAGTTGCAAAAGGATTCGATTGTGGTATTCAAATTAAGAATTACAATGATATCGTTGAAGGTGATGTAATTGAAGCTTATAAAGAAGTTGCCGTTAAAAAGAAGTTAAAATAAGAGTTAACTATTTTATAAATTAAAATAAAGCGCCAAATTTGTTACGAATTTGGCGCTTTGTTATTTTAAAAATTCTACTTAATTAAATTATTATGGATAATTTTATACTATATTTTAAAATGGGTCTTAACCATGTTTTAGACTTTTCTGCTTATGATCATATTTTGTTCTTGATTGTGTTAGCTGTTGTTTTTGCTTTTAAACAATGGAGAAAAGTATTATGGTTGGTAACACTTTTTACACTTGGTCATTCTGTAACGTTAGCTTTATCTGCTTATGGAGTTTTGCAAATACGTATGGATGTAATTGAGTTTTTAATTCCGTTAACTATTTTTATTACAGGAGTAATAAATATTATAACATTAAGTAAAGCAGCTAAGGATACGGAAAATATAAACTTAATTTTTGCTTTGTTTTTTGGGCTAGTTCATGGTTTAGGATTTTCTAATTACTTTAAAATGATGGTTGGCCAAGAAGAAGACAAATTATTCCCTTTAATAGAATTTGCACTTGGTATTGAAGCTGCACAAGCAATTATTGTGTTAGCAATTTTAATTATTGGTACGTTGGTTTTAAAAATTAAAAAAGTTACAAGAAAACATTGGATAATTATCTGTTCATTATTAGTATTATTAGTTTCTATAAAAATGATGTTTGAACGTATTTTTTGGTAATAGCAATAAATTTTGTCTATTAATTAACGCCATAATTGTACAAATCTTTTTAAATTCGTTTTATGACAGAAAAGAAACAATTAAAGTACGATAGAGCTTATTTAAAAATGGCTTTAGAATGGGGTAAGTTATCACATTGTAAACGAAAGCAAGTTGGTGCTTTAATTGTTAAGGATAGAATGATAATTTCTGATGGTTTTAACGGAACACCAAGTGGTTTTGATAATTGCTGTGAAGATGAAGAAGGCGTCACTAAATGGGAAGTTTTACACGCAGAAGCTAATGCAATTTTAAAGGTAGCATCTTCTACACAATCTGCAAAAAATGCTACTTTATATATAACATTATCACCTTGTACACAATGTAGTAAGCTAATACATCAGGCGGGAATAAAGCGGGTAGTGTACGCTAAAGATTATAGAGATACTTCTGGAATAGATTTTTTAAGAAAAGCAGGAGTAGAACTTAAATACTTGCCATATGAATAAGAATAATTTGCCTATATATTTTTCTATAGCTGTTGTACTAGGTATTTTAATTGGAGTTTTCTTTGGCAAAAATTCTAGTAATTTATTCTCCTTTTCAAGTATTACATCCAAAGAGCAAAAAATAAAAAAACTAATCAATTTTATTGAAAAAGATTATGTAGATGCTGTAGATACAGATAATTTATTAGACGGTGCAATTACTCAAATGTTGGGTAAATTAGACCCGCATTCTGTTTATATTCCTAAAGAAGACCTACAAGCGGTTACAGAAAATATGCAAGGTAATTTTGTAGGTATTGGAGTTCAGTTTAGAATGATAAAAGATTCTATAACAGTTGTACAACCTATTAAAGGAGGTCCTAGTATAAAAGCTGGAATTTTAGCAGGAGATCGAATTTTAATGGCTGATAATGATACTTTATATGGTAAAAACTATAGAAGTGGTGCTGTGCCAAAATATTTAAAAGGCAAACCAGATACTAAAGTTGCTCTTCAAGTCTATAGAAAAAGTAACGATTCTTTATTTATTGTTGATATTTCTCGTGGAAAAGTAAATATTAAAAGTGTTGATTTAGCATACATGTTAAACGATTCTATTGGCTATATAAAACTAGATCGTTTTGCTAGAAATACTTATAAAGAATTTAAATCTTCGTTAACTACTTTAATAGAAGACGGAATGACAGATTTGGTTTTAGACTTACGTGGTAATGGAGGTGGTTTTATTGATATTGCAAACAGAATTATTGATGAGTTTTTAGAAGACGATAAATTAATGGTCTTTACAAAAAACAATAAGGAAGAAGTTGACGAGTTTTTTGCAACTTCGATAGGTTCTTTTGAAAAAGGTGGTTTGTATGTTTTAATTGACGAAAATTCTGCTTCTGCTTCAGAAATTGTTGCTGGTGCTTTACAAGATAATGATAAAGGGATAATTATTGGAAGACGTTCTTTTGGTAAAGGTTTAGTGCAAATAGAAATGGATTTAGGAGATGGTTCTGCTGTACGTTTAACTACTGCGCGTTATTATACTCCAACTGGTCGTTCTATTCAGAAACCTTATTCTAAAAACGGTAATAAAAATTATAGAAATGATTATCAGAATAGAATTAGAAATGGAGAGTTATTGAATAGAGATAGTATAAAAGTAATTGATTCTTTAAAGTTTAAAACACCAAAAGGAAAAATTGTTTATGGAGGTGGCGGTATTGTTCCAGATGTTTTTGTTGCTATAGATACTACAAGTTATATGTCTAGTTTCTATTTTAATTCTGTTAATAATTTTGCTTTCGATTATGTAGACGGAAAAAGAAAAGAACTATCTAAATGGACCGTAGATGATTTTGTTAAAGATTTTGATGCAGATGAAATTGTTTTAGATAGTTATTTGTCTAAAATTAAAGATAAAATACAACCGTCGTTTAAAACGAAAGAGAGTATTAAAAAGTACCTTAAAGCTTCTATTGCAAACGTACTTTTTGGCGATGTTGGATTTTACCGAATTATTCATAAGGATGATAAAATGCTACAAAAGGTTTTAGAGTTGGAAACTAAAGAGGAATAGCTTTTCTTTGCCATAATGATAACAATAAACGCATCACATAATAAAAAAATCTACTTTGCTTCAGATCAACATCTAGGAGCGCCAACTAAAGAAGCTAGTTTTCCTAGAGAAAAAAAGTTTGTTGCATGGTTAGATGAGATTAAACAAGATGCGGAAGCAATTTTTTTATTAGGCGATTTATTCGATTTTTGGTTTGAATATAAAACGGTTGTACCAAAAGGATTTGTAAGAGTTTTAGGTAAACTAGCAGAAATTAGAGACGCGGGAATTCCTGTTTATTTTTTTGTTGGTAATCATGATCTTTGGATGAACGATTATTTTGAAACAGAATTAAATATACCAGTTTACCATCAACCACAAGAGTTTATCATCAATCACAAAAAAGTATTAATTGGTCATGGAGACGGTTTAGGACCTGGAGATATCGGATATAAACGCATGAAAAAAGTGTTTACTTTTCCTTTATTTAAATGGATGTTTAGATGGTTTCATCCAGATTTAGGGGTTAAATTAGGGCAATACATGTCCGTAAAGAATAAAATGATTTCTGGTGACGAAGATGCTAAATACTTAGGAGATAATAATGAGTGGTTAGTACAATACTGTAAACAGAAATTAACAGAAAGGCATTACGATTATTTCGTCTTTGGTCATAGGCATCTGCCTTTAGAAATTGTGCTTCAAGAAAATAGTACGTATGTAAATTTAGGAGATTGGATTTCTTATTATACTTACGGCGAATTTACTAAAGGTAAACTTATTTTAAAGAAGTATTAAGGTTTTAAAGTAACTATTCTCCAATCTTTGTCTTCAATACTATAATCGTGTAATTTTATAAATCCAATTGATTCGTGTGCCTTTAAAGAACGTTTGTTGTGTGTGTCTATTTCTGTGATTATTAAATTAAAATGATCCAAACAAATGGCAGTTTTCATGTATTCGTATAGTCCTTTAAAAATTCCTTTTCGTCTAAATTCTTTGGCGATACAAATCTGTCCCATAACTATGTATTTTTCCTCAGTTATAGATTTTGAAAGTTCTATAAACATAGGTTTTAGAACTTCTATCTCAGATGCAAAATTTTTAGTCATAGACAAAGCATAACCTACTACTTTATTATTGTTTTTTGCTATTGTATGTGCGCATTCATCATTCATTCTTTTTAAGATTTCTAATGAGTGTTTAACAGTTACAAATCCTTGTTCAATTTTTTCTTTATGAGATAAGTTTTCTGGTAAATTATTTTTTTGAAGTGTTAATATTTGTTCTAACTCTTCTAAAGTTGATGCTCTTGAATATGTAATCATAATTTTAACTATGTAAAAAGAGCAGCTTCATAGCTGCTCTTTTAAATTAAGATAGAATAATATTGTTTATATTAAAATTGAACATTTATTCCTATACTATAATTAGTTCCTAACTGACCTAATTGTTGTACTTCTGATGAATATTTAAATCTAGAACCTGCTTGAGAGGTATTTGTAGAAGTTAAAGTTACATCTGGGTACACATCAAAAATATTATTGATGTTCGCATTAAATGTAATCATATCTGTTAACTTATAACCAAAACCAAAATCTGTAGAAATTTTAGCCGCTAAATCTTGATCTGTTCCTCCAGATTCTGGAGCAGTAATTGTAACTTCTCCAAAACGAGTATTGTTAAAAGAGATATCCCA
>CAJQQH010000115.1 GCA_905480405.1 uncultured Polaribacter sp.
AATAAAACAAACATTTTTAGTAAAGGTAATTTAAAAACCTCTTGAGCAACTAATTGCATTTTACCACCTCCAGCTGCAGCTTTCACAGCTTCCATTTGTTCTACAGGCACTCTTGCTGTTTGCATTTCAACAATATCCACTCCAAAAAAAGTGGATGCAACAATTGAAATAATAAAAATAATAATTCCCCAAATAAAGAACTGTAATAAACCTGCAGATGCATTTCCTAAAATTTTACCCAACATCAGTTGGAAAGGTTTTACCGACGAAACGATAATTTCTATAATTCTACTTGTTTTTTCTTCAATTACACTCCTCATTACAGAAGTTCCATAAATCATTACAAACATCATTAACATATAACCAGCAATGGCTCCTAATCCTATTTTTAATCCATTTATTAATTTGGATGATTCTTCGCCAGAAAAATTATACATTTTAATATCAGATTGAATTCTAGATGCATTTATTTTATCTATATTAATACCAAAATTATTCAATTTCTCATTCCTTAATTTTCGTTCAATTTTAGTTTCTAAAGAATTCATTACAGACATCCCTGGAGAATCTTTAGAATAGAATTCTATTGAATTTGCAAGAATTTCTAAACTATCTTGTTTAGGTATAATTAAAGCGCCATAATAATTACCTTCTTCTACCTTCTTTTTTGTTAACTCAATACCTAAAGCTGTATAATCTTTATAATGTATGGTTTCTGTATCTTTAAAATCGTCTTTTGAAAATAATTTAGATTCGTCTACATAAACAATTTCTTTTACCTTTTCGTCGTTTTTTTTCATTAAAAAGAAAACCAAAGCTCCCATACCAACCATTAATAACGGACTTAAAAAAGTCATCATAATAAACGATTTATTACGCACCTTAGCTATAAACTCTCTATGTATAATTAGTTTTAACTTACTCATTTCCTAATTGTTTTTATTTACTGCTTGAATAAATATATCGTTTGCACTTGGTATTAATTCTACAAAGTGTTGTACCTCTCCTCTACTTGTTAAAAAAGATAACAACTCATTTGAAGAATTTGAAGCTCCTAATTTCACATTTAATGTTAATTCATTTCCTAATAACTTAAAATCTGATGGAAAGACCTCAAAATTTTCTTTTAACTTTGCTTCTACTTCTTTAGGATTATCAGTATTTAAACCAATCTGAAACGTATTAGTTCTAAACTCACGTTTAATATCATCTAACTTTCCATCTAAAATTTTATTCGATTTATTGATTAAAGCAATTTCGTCACACATTTCTTCTACAGACTCCATTCTATGCGTAGAAAAAATTATTGTTGCGCCTTTATCTCTCAGTTTTAAAATTTCTTGAGCAATTAATTGCGCATTTATAGGATCGAATCCAGAGAAAGGTTCATCAAAAATTAAAAGTTTAGGTTCATGCATTACAGTAACAATAAACTGTACTTTTTGTGCCATTCCTTTAGAAAGTTCTTCAATTTTTTTTCCCCACCAAGCAGAAATATCAAACTTATCAAACCAATATTTTAATTTCTTTTTAGCTTCAGACTTACTCAAGCCTTTTAATTGAGCTAAGTATAATGCTTGTTCACCAACTTTCATAGATTTATATAAACCTCTTTCTTCTGGCAAATATCCAATATCTGCTGTATGCTTTGGAGACAAAACTTCACCGTCTAATAAAATAGACCCAGCATCTGGCATAGTAATTTGATTGATAATTCTAATTAAAGAAGTTTTACCTGCTCCATTGGGTCCTAATAAGCCATAGACACTACCTTTTGGTATATGAATGGAAACATCATTTAATGCTCTAAAGTCTCCATAATTTTTTACAACATTATTTATTTCTAGTAAGTTACTCATTGATGGTGTTAATTTTTTTGTAGGTACAATACTTACAAATTTAGTTATTTTATAGCTATTAGTAGCTAAAAGTTACAATTGGTTACACTTTTAAGAAATGTTAAAATTACTATGCACGCATAATTTTTTTACAATTTACTATGCATGCATAATAAATTTTTATATCTTTGGTGCAATGGATAAAGATAAATCGATAGATCATCAATTAAGAGCTACATGGCAAGCTGTTGCAAAAATGTACAACGAACAGGCTATGAAGCATGATAGTACAATGGCAACTGCATTCGTTTTATTAAATATTGACTCAGACAACGGAACTCCTTCTACTTCTCTAGGTCCTTTAATGGGTATGGAACCTACAAGTCTTTCTAGAATTTTAAAAACAATGGAAGATAAGGGTGTAATCCGTAGAGAAAAAAACCCAGAAGACGGTAGAAGTGTAATTATTAAACTTACAGATTACGGTAAGGAAATGAGAGAAGTTTCTAAAGGATATGTCTATGAATTTAATAATAGAGTAATAGAAAATGTTACAGAGCAGGATTTAAACTCTTTCTTTAAAGTAACTACAATAATAAACAAACTAATTGCTGACAAAAAGATTTACGAAGACAACAATCAAAAAGCAGTATAAATAAACCAATATCAAAATGACTAGAAGAATTAAAAAAGTAGCAATTATAGGTTCCGGAATTATGGGATCTGGTATTGCTTGTCACTTTGCAAACATTGGCGTAGAAGTTCTTTTATTGGACATCGTTCCAAGAGAATTAAACGACAAAGAAAAGGCAAAAGGATTAACATTAGAAGACAAAGCTGTTCGTAACCGTTTAGTAAATGATGCATTAACTGCTTCATTAAAATCGAAACCTTCTCCTATTTATAGTAAGAAATTTGCAGAAAGAATTACAATAGGTAATCTAGAAGATGATATTGCTAAAGTTGCTGATGTAGATTGGATAATGGAAGTTGTTGTTGAGCGATTAGATATTAAAAAAATAGTTTTCGAAAAACTAGAAAAATATAGAACACCAGGAACTTTAATTACTTCTAATACTTCTGGTATTCCTATTAAGTTTATGAATGAAGGAAGAAGTGAAGATTTCCAAAAACATTTTGCGGTAACTCACTTTTTTAATCCACCAAGATATTTAAAACTTTTTGAAGTTGTACCAGGACCAAATTGTGACCCTGCTGTTACAGATTTTTTAATGGAATATGGTGATAAGTTTTTAGGTAAAACTTCGGTTTTAGCAAAAGATACTCCTGCTTTTATTGGAAATAGAATTGGAATTTTTGGTATTATGAGTTTATTCCACGTTGTTAAAGAAATGGGATTAACTATTGAAGAAGTAGATAAATTAACAGGACCTGTTATTGGTCGTCCAAAATCTGCTACTTTTAGAACTATTGATGTTGTTGGTTTAGACACACTTGTTCACACAGCTAACGGAGTAAAAGACAATTGTCCTAATGATGAAATGAGAGAGCAGTTTGTAATTCCTGATTTTGTAAACCACATGATGGAAAACAAAATGTTAGGAAGTAAAACCAAACAAGGTTTTTACAAAATGACAAAAGATGCTAATGGTAAAAGAAATATCTTATCATTAGATTTAAATACATTAGAATACAGACAAAAACAGTCTGCAAAATTTGCAACTTTAGAACTTACGAAAACGATTGATAATGTTTCTGACCGTTTTAAAGTACTAGTTGCTGGAAAAGATAAAGCTGGTGAGTTTTACAGAAAATCTTTCGGAGCAATGTTTGCTTATGTTCAAAATAGAATTCCAGAAATTTCTGACGAATTATATAGAATTGATGACGGTTTAAGAGCTGGATTTGGTTGGGAACATGGACCTTTTCAAATTTGGGACGCAGTTGGTATTGCCAAAGGTGTTGAGATTATGAAAGCTGAAGGACATGCAGTTGCCACATGGGTAACCGAAATGTTAGAAAAAGGAGAAACTTCTTTTTATTCAGTAAAAGACGGAGCAACATATTATTACGATATTCCTGCTAAAGCACAAGTTAAAAAACCAGGTCAAGATTCATTTATTATCTTAGATAACATTAGAAAATCAAACGAAGTTTGGAAAAACTCTGGTGCTGTAATTGAAGATCTAGGAAACGGAATTTTAAATTTAGAATTCCAATCTAAAATGAACACAATTGGTGGTGATGTTTTAGCCGCAGTAAACAAAGCAATTGATTTAGCTGAAACAAATTACCAAGGTTTAATTGTAGGTAATCAAGCTGCAAATTTTTCTG
>CAJQQH010000116.1 GCA_905480405.1 uncultured Polaribacter sp.
TGAAGATTTACGTGCAGACAGACAACCAGAATTTACACAAATTGACTGCGAAATGGCATTTGTGGAACAGGAAGATATCTTAAATATTTTTGAAGGATTAACGCGTCATTTATTAAAAGAAATTAATAATGTTGAGGTTGAGAAATTTCCAAGAATGTTGTATGATGATGCAATGCGTTTGTATGGAAATGACAAGCCAGATATTCGTTTTGGAATGGAGTTTGCCGAGTTAAACGAAGTTACACAACATAAAGATTTTGGTGTTTTTAATAGCGCTGAATTAGTTGTTGGGTTTGCTGTACCTGGAGGAAACTCTTATACAAGAAAAGAAATAGACAATATTATTAAATGGGTAAAACGTCCACAAGTTGGTGCTTTAGGAATGATTTATGCTCGTGTAAACGAAGATGGATCATTTAAATCTTCTGTAGATAAATTCTACGATCAAGAAGATTTAGCAAAATGGGCAGAAACTACTAATGCAAAACCTGGAGATTTAGTTTGTGTTTTATCTGGTGAAACAAATAAAGTAAGAACACAAATGTCTGCTTTACGTATGGAATTAGCAGAACGTTTAGGATTAAGAGATCCTAAAGTATTTGCTCCGCTTTGGGTAATAGATTTTCCTTTATTAGAATTAGATGAAGAAACTGGTCATTATCATGCAATGCATCATCCTTTTACATCGCCAAAACCTGGTCAAATGGAATTGTTAGATACAGATCCTGGAGCAGTGAAAGCAAATGCGTATGATTTGGTTTTAAACGGTAATGAAATTGGTGGAGGTTCTATAAGAATTCATGATAAACAAATGCAAGCGACGATGTTAAAACATTTAGGTTTTTCTGATGAAGATGCCAGAGCTCAATTTGGTTTCTTAATGGATGCTTTTGAATATGGTGCGCCACCTCATGGAGGTTTGGCTTTTGGATTGGATAGATTGGTAGCAATTTTGGGCGGACAAGAAACAATACGTGATTTTATTGCTTTCCCAAAAAACAATTCTGGTAGAGATGTTATGATTGATGCTCCTGCTTTTATAGATGATGAACAATTAAAAGAATTGAGTTTGAAATTAAATATTCAAGAATAAAAATTTAAAATCCCGCTTTTGCGGGATTTTTTAATAGCATAAAAATGATTGTAAAATTAGCAGAAACAAACATTAAAACAAAGTTTGGCGAATTCAAAGAAACGTTGTTCTATAACGGACAAAAGGAATCTCATGCTTTGGTAATGGGTAATGTTGATGGTGTAGAAGATGTTTTATGTAGAGTTCATTCTTCTTGTATTTTTGCACATCATTTTAATAGCATCGAATGCGATTGTAGAGAACAAATGGAAATTTCTCAACAGTTAATTCAGAAAGAAGGAAAAGGAATTGTAATTTGGTTAGAGCAAGAAGGAAAAGGAAACGGACATTTTGCGCTGATTAAAAGTATAGAGCATAAGAAAAAGGGAGTTTTGCAAGCGGAAGCTTACGAGAAAGTTGGCTTTAAAAAAGACGGAAGAGATTTTACTGTTGCTGCAGAAATTTTAAATGCTTTAAACGTGAAATCTGTTAAAATGTTAACAAACAATCCTAATAAAGTAGCTACATTAACAACACACGGAATTACAGTTACTGGAATTCAAAAAACAGAATTGTAAGAAATTTAGTATTTTCAACAGACCAAAAGCTAATTATATATTATATTAACTATACTGTTTTACTTAAAGTAAAACAGTATAGTTATTGAAAACTAAAAGATAAAATTGCCAACAAAAAACAAGTTTTTAAAAAGGATTTTAATTTGGAGATATAAATATATTTCCGAAAGACAGTTTGTATACGTTTTAAGTATTTTGGTTGGTTTATTAGCAGGTTTAGGAACGGCAATATTAAAAAACTTAACCTTTTTTTTTCATGATGTTTTAGAAGGAAAATTTATTAAAGATTTTCATTACTCTTTATATTTTATTTTTCCGATTATTGGTTTGGTTTTGGTGTATTATATTAAAACAAAAATCATAAAAAAAGACATAGGTCATGGTATTTCTACCACGTTACATGCAGTTTCTAAAAGAAACGGAATTATAGAAAAGTACAAAATGTATGCTTCTTTAATTACGGCTCCAATAACCGTTGGTTTTGGTGGTTCTGCAGGTTTACAAGGACCAGCAGTAAGTACAGGTGCAGCTTTGGGGTCTTATGTTGCCCAGATTTTTCATATGAATACTAAAACTAGAATGTTGCTTATTGGTTGTGCAACCGCAGGTGCTATGTCTTCTATGTTTAAAGCTCCAGTTGCAGCCATTATTTTTGCTGTAGAAATTTTTAGTTTAGACCTAGCGTTTGCATCTTTAGTTCCTTTATTATTAGCTTCTGTTTCTGCTGTTATGACTTCTTATTTCTTTTTTGAAAAAGATGCTTTATTAGGTTTTAAATTAGTTGATGCATTTCAATCTAAAGATATTTTTTATTATGTTTTATTAGGTTTAGGAACTGGTGTCGCTTCTGTTTATTTTTCAAAAATATATTTTAGAATTACTAATTTTTTTAAAAGAATAAAAAAACCAATTCACAGATTAATTTTTGGAGGATTAGCAATTGGTGTGATGTTATATTTGATACCGCCTTTATACGGTGAGGGTTACGGATTAATTAATAACCTTTTGCAAGGCAACACTTTAGGGGCTTTAAAAGAGATTCCTTATCAAGTAGATTTTACGAATGTTTGGATTGTAATTATCTTTTTACTTTTAATTACCATCTTTAAAGCAATTGCAATGACAACCACTTTTGCTGCTGGTGGAGTAGGAGGTATTTTTATTCCAACTTTGGTAATGGGTTCTGCATTGGGTAATGTATTTGCTAAGATTATTAATGCATTAGGAGGCCAAGTTTCTGAAAGTAATTTTACCTTAATTGGTATGACGGGCTTAATGGCAGGAGTTTTGCATGCACCTTTAACAGCTATTTTCTTAATAGCAGAAATAACAGGAGGTTACGATTTGTTTGTACCTTTAATGTTAGTAGCTGCAATTAGTTTTGCGTTTACAAAATACTTTATATCAAATTCTATATATACAATAGAATTGGCAAAAAGAGGTGAGTTAATTACGCATAACAAAGATAAAAATGTCTTAATGATGATGCAGATTAATAAGCTTATCGAAAAGAATTTTAAAGCAGTAAATCCAGAGATGACATTGGGAGAAATGCTAAAAAAGGCAGTAGCACATTCTACCAGAAATATTTTTCCAGTAATCAATAAAGAAAAACAATTTTTAGGAATTGTATTATTAGATGATATTAGATCTATAATGTTCGATACCGAAATGTATGATAAAGTTACTGTAGAAACCGTAATGAAATCTGCACCAGAAATTATTTTCTATAACGACTCTGTAGCTCAGGTAATGCAAAAGTTTAAGGAAAGTGATGCATGGAATTTACCTGTTGTAAAAGATGATAAGTATGTTGGCTTTATTTCTAAATCGAAATTATTAACAGCTTATAGAAATAAATTGATTGAAGTAACTGCATAAAAGCAAGAAGAAATGAAGAGTAATAGTTTTTCAAGAGTCATGAAACTGAAATCTAATGAGGAGTTAGAAGGAATAACTAGGCATAAAGATAATTATACAAATGAAGCTCTGCAAGCAGTGATTTGGGAGTTAGAAAAAAGAAACTTAATAGTAGAAGGAGAAATTGAGTTAAATGAAGAGATTTTTGAAGAAAAAGAAATAAAACAAGTTTTATTAAAAAAAGAATTTTCTTCTAAAGAAAATAGTTTTAATGAATTTGAAAGACCAACGTTGTATTCTAAAAAAGCAATACGTGGTTTTACAATATTCTTTAGCACAATTTTTGGCGCAGTTTTATTGATGTACAATTTAAAGTTGATGCAAAAACCTAAAGAGAGAATTCAGGTACTTATTTTTAGTATTATTTATACTATAACTGTTTACTTTCTTTTAAACTTTTTACCAAGAAATTTAATAACCACATTAGTTGTAAATTTAATAGGATATGGAATTTTATCAGAATTCTTTTGGAATAAAAATTTAGGAAAAAATTTAATTTATAAAAAGAAAGAGATTACTAAACCGTTAATAATATCTTTACTATTAACAGGTTTTTTAGTTTTTCTAATACTTTCGCCTTTAATCTTAAAGGGTTAAATTTTGATATTATAACCGTTTAAAGTGTTTTCTGTAATTTAATTTCTGTAAATATTTTAGTGAAGAAAATCGACAACCAAATCTGGAAAATCGGTAAAAGCACCATCAACATTTGCATCAATTAAAAGTGTTTGCATCATTTGTTTAAAAGAAGTAAATTCTACTAAAGCATCTGCTCTAAAAGTATAAGGATGTACTTTTAAACCTAATTTATGAGCATCTGAAACTAAAGAAGTAAACGTGAATTTACCATCAATTTTTTTATCTAAAATTTGTTTGTACCAAGGGCCAATTCCATCTGCATAAGTTGCAAAATGATTCAGTTTTTTCGTTTCTTCTGGGAATTCCATTAATTGTACTAAAAATAATTCAGACTTTAATTCTATGCGAATTCTCTCTAGTTCTAAAGCATCAAAACACTGTAAAATACAATTGTCATTTTTTGTTTTATAACCATAATCAGCAAGTACTTTTAAAACGACTTTGGTTAAGTTTTTTCCTTCTTTTTTATGGAATTCAGGTTCTTTAATTTCAGGATAAATACCTATGTTTTTTCCAGTAGATTTATTTAACCCTTGTAACAATTCAATCTCTTCTTGTAAAGAATGTAGTTTAAAATTTCCTTTCCAAATAGGAAAACGATTTTTAAATACTTGTTCTCCAGTTTTTGGATTAAAACGTTCCGTAACTTTTAGCTTTTTTAATTCTTCAAACGTAAAATCGATTACATAATACCTGTTGTCTTTTCTTTTTCTATCAGGATATTTTGTAGCAACATTAGTAACATCATCTAAATAAATATCATGAATTACTATAGCTACATTATCTTTACTTAACACTAAATCTTGTTCTATAAAATCTACATTCATTGCATGGGCCATTGCTTTTGCTTCTAATGTATGTTCTGGTAAATAACCAGAAGCACCTCTATGTGCAATCACAATTTTTTTGTCCATGTTTTTAAAAGTATTTCTAGTGGTTTTACAGCCAAATATAATTATTAAGAAAAGAATTAATTTCTTCATCCTTCAAAAATATAACTTTTGTAAATTTACAATATGAAATTAGTGTTAAAAATTATGTTTGTTATCTTTTTAATTTGGGTAATTATAGGAATTTATTTAGTTAATATAGAACATGAGAAAGCTCAAATAGTTATGGGTTTAGGCGTGTTTTATTTTTCTTTTTTATTTATGCCAATCTTTATTTATTACAGATATCGAGATGGTAAATACAAGAAATACATTTTAAATGATCAGAAGTTAAAAGATGCTTTTAATCAACATGGTAAAGATTAGTCTTTCTTTTTTAAAAAAGCGTAAACAGGAAAATGGTCGGAAAATCCACCTTGATACCAAGGTCCTATATAAGTTCTAAATGGGCTTCCTTTCAATTTTCCTTTAAGGATTTTTAACCATTTTTTATTGAAAATTTCTGCATGTTTAAAATACAATTTTCCTTCTTCTTTTTCTAAAAAATTTTCACTAAATATAATTTGATCAAAGAGATTCCATTTTTTATTAAAGGTTGTTGTACCTAGCTTTTCTACATCCAATAAACTTTCCATCGGATTGTAAAAATCACCTTTTACCAAATATTCTTTTACGCTTTTACTATTTGGGTCGTCGTTAAAATCTCCCATAATTATAATTTTTGCGTTCATTTCTTTTTCTCTTATTGTATCAATAAGGTTTCTTAAAGTTTCTGCTGCTGTAATTCTTTTATGTTCGCTTTCTGCTGTGCCTTCTCTTCTAGAAGACCAATGATTTACCAAAATATGGATTAATTCCCCATGTAAATTTCCACTTACTTTTAAAATATCTCTTGTATAATCTCTGTCTCCTTTATCATCTTTTAAAAAAATGGGATAAGATTTAGATGATAATAATTCAAAAGTAATTTTGTTATAAAGTAAAGCAACATCAATACCACGTTCGTCTGGAGAATCATGATGAACATAACCATAATGATGTTTTCTTAAATAAGAAGAATTTACGAGGTCATTTACAACTTTAGCATTTTCTACCTCTACTAAACCAACAATTGCTGGTGGATATTTAGACCTTTTCATTCCTAATTGCGAAATTACAGAACCTAGTTTTTTAACCTTTATTTTATATTTTTTGTAAGTCCACTGTTTCTTTCCTTTTGGTGTAAAATCATCATCTGCCGTAGAAGGATTGTCTATAGTATCAAAAAGATTTTCAACATTATAAAAACCAATAGTTGTAATATTTTGTTTTTGTTTAGAAGAAGAAATAGAAGGAAACATAAAGTAGGTTTAACTGTAAAAATAGGTAAAATTTTAGAGCAATAATATAACTTATAAGAGATGTTTTTATAATATAAAGAGATTAGAAATCTCTATTAAATTTATCTTTTTTTTGTTAATTATAAGTAGTTTTTAGAAAGAATAAGTAGTTGAATAGAAAAAAGATATAAATTAATTATTAGAACTTCAATTTGTATTAAGGTTTTTTTGGTTTTAAGAATAAGATTGTTTGTATTTTTGCAGTGTATGATAGATCAAAAAGAAGCCATATCAGAAAAAGCTGTTTTAATAGGTGTTATTACACAGCAGCAAGATGAAGCCAAGTCTGAAGAGTATTTAGATGAATTAGAATTTTTAACATCCACTGCTGGTGGAGTTACTGTTAAGCGTTTTGTTCAAAAAATGGAAAAACCTAACCCAAAAACTTTTTTAGGTGCTGGTAAATTAGAAGAAGTTAGAGATTTTATTGAAGGAAACAGAATTGGTACTGCAATTTTTGATGATGAATTATCGCCTGCTCAAATACGTAATATCGAGAAGGTTTTAGATTGTAAAATTTTAGATAGAACCAATTTAATATTAGATATTTTTGCACAAAGAGCACAAACAAGTTCGGCAAAAACACAGGTAGAGTTGGCGCAATGTCAATACTTACTACCACGTTTAACTAGATTATGGACACACCTTGATAAGCAAAAAGGTGGTATTGGAATGCGTGGACCTGGTGAAACAGAAATTGAAACAGATAGACGTATTATTCGTGATAAAATTACCATTCTTAAAAAGAAATTATTAACTATTGATAAGCAAATGGCTGTCCAGCGTAAGAATCGTGGAAAAATGGTACGAGTTGCTTTGGTAGGTTATACAAATGTTGGGAAATCGACATTAATGAATGTAATTAGTAAAAGCGATGTATTTGCAGAAAATAAGCTTTTCGCAACCTTAGATACCACAGTAAGAAAAGTGGTTATTAAAAATATTCCTTTTTTAATGACAGATACTGTTGGGTTTATAAGAAAGTTACCAACACAACTAGTAGAATCTTTTAAATCTACTTTAGATGAGGTTCGTGAAGCAGATTTATTGTTACATGTGGTTGATATTTCTCATCCTAATTTTGAAGATCATATTGCTTCTGTAAATACAATTTTAGATGAAATTAAATGTGCAGATAAACCAACTTTAATGGTTTTTAATAAGATTGATGCATACTCTCATGAAACAATTGATGAAGATGATCTTATAACCGAAAGAGGAAAAGAACATTACACTTTACAAGATTGGGAAAAAACTTGGATGAATGATTTAGATAAAGAATCGATTTTTATTTCTGCTTTAGAAAAAGAAAATTTAGAAGACTTTAAAGAGAAAACATACGAAGAAGTGAAGAAAATTCATATACAGCGTTTTCCTTATAATGATTTTTTATATTACGAATATAAAGAAGAAGATTATAAATAATAATAAAGCCTACAAGATTTTAAAATTTTGTAGGCTTTATTATTATAATTCTTTTCCTTCTTCGATAACACCCATTTTCTTAGAACGGTTTTTCCAAGATTTTCTAGCTAATGCTTGCATATCTGCAACAGCATCACTTTCATCCATAATTTCTAAACCAAGTAAGGTTTCAATTACATCTTCTTGAGAAACAAGCCCGCTAACAGATCCATATTCATCTACAACAAGTGCAATATGTTCTTTTTCTTTAATTAGTTTTTCAAATAAATCAGGAATAGATAAATCTCTATTAGTAATTATAATTTCTCTTTTTATTGTAGATAAAGTTTTCTCTCCATTACCATCAATAATAGCCTCTAGTAAATTGTCTTTTAAAAAGTATCCCGTAATTTCATCTGGGTTTTCTGCAAAAACAGGAATTCTAGAAAAAGATAAATTTTTATGGTCATTATAGAAAGATTGTATTGTTTGGCTTTCATCCGCAGTTTCTAAAACCGTTCTAGGTGTCATTACATCATTTACTTTTATGTTTTTAAAGCCCAATAAGTTTTTAATTACTTTGCTTTCATTTTCTTGGAAAACTCCATCTTTTTCAGCCATTTCTGTCATCACCAAAAAACCTTCTCTACTTAAAACACTTCCATGTCCTTTACCACCAATTAACTTTGTAGCTAATTGTAAAACCCATAAAATACCTGTGTATTTTAATGGAAATATCATTATATTTAATGCTTTAGTAGTAAAATTTGCTAATTGTTTCCAGTAGGTTGCACCAATAGTTTTTGGTACAATTTCAGAGGCTACTAAAATAAGAATTGTCATTATTGTAGATACAATACCTACCATAACATCTTCTGTTATTTTAATTCCAAAAATAGATTTTACAGAAGTTCCATACATTTCTGCATAGGCTACTTTTGCTTGTACACCAACCAAAATAGCACCTACTGTATGTGCAATTGTATTAATAGTTAAAATAGCGATTAAAGGTTTGTCTACATCTTTTTTTAAGGTCTCTAGTTCATTTGCATAATCAAGTCCTTCGCTCTTTTTTAAATTGATAAAAGTTGGTGTTATACTTAACAATACAGCTTCTAGGATAGAGCATAAAAATGAAAAGAAAATAGATACTGTTGCGTAAATTATTAATATCGTCATTAACAGAAATTTAAGATGTAAAAGTAAGTAAAATAAAAAACCTCAAGAATTACTTCTTGAGGTTTTGTAAATATATTATTGTTCTAATTAAAAAGCATAACTCATACCTATTAAGTAATAAGATTGTAACTTGTTGTCTACATTACCAAAAGTAGCTGCACTGTTATCAATTAAAGCATTGTTTAAAGCTTCTTGTTTATTTTGACGTAAACCAACTTCTAATCCTAAACCAATTCCTTTCCAGATTGTATAACCAAAAGAGTTTGTCCAAGTCCAGTTAGATAAATCAGCAGTTTTATAACTTTGAAAGATAGATAAGTTAGATTTTACACTTAATTTACCATATTTTTTTGTGTAGTCTGCAACAATTTTTGCTCCTAAAGAAGATTCAAAAACAGTTTCTCCACTACTAAAAACAAAATTATAGTTCCCTGGGTGCATTACAACAACTAAATTACTCGTTGGAGTCCAGGTCATACCAACACCAAAATCTAAATAACCTGGGTCATTAAAATTATCGATTATAGTAGTTCTATATTCAGCTAAAGCAGAAAGTGCCCACTTTTTATTTAATCTTTTACCATATAAAGAGCTAATTGTAAAAACATCTGTAGCAGCATCAAAACCTTCATCTCCAGAAACACCTTTTTCATCTAATTTTACCCAACCTAAATTAACTGCTGCTGAATTTCTCCAGAAAAAGTCATCTTCAATTAAGTTTGCAAAACCATTTACTGTTACACCAATATTACCTGCAGAAGCTGTTGGAGCAGTTCTAGAATACCAGTTATTAAAACCCGATAAACTACCACCAACTGTACCAAAAGCACCTTTTCTCCATCCTGGAAGCGCATCAATTTTGGCTTGTAAAGCTTTTACCTCTCCATCTAATTTAGCTATTTGTGCTTTTTTAGGAGCTTGTTCTTTTTTTAATTCTTCGGCAGTTTGAGCATTCACTGTTAAGCTAAAACATACCAATAAAAATAAGATTGATAATTTTTTCATTTTAAAAATTTTTTATTTTAAGCGTGCAAAAGTACACTTTTATTCTTTAGACAATAAAAAAATTAATAAGTCACTTTTTCATGAAAACTATAATTTACACCAAGACCAAATAATTGACTAAACTGTATTCTACTAGAA
>CAJQQH010000117.1 GCA_905480405.1 uncultured Polaribacter sp.
ATCAAAATAAAGTTGTAGGAGGTGCAGGAATTGCTAAATTAGATAATTTTGAAGGTAACACTTGCGAGCTTCAAAAAATGTACTTTTCACCAATTTTAAGAGGAAGAGGTTTAGGTTCTAAACTAATTTCTACTTGTTTAGATAAAGCTAAAGAATTAGGTTTTGATAATTGCTACTTAGAAACAATGCCTTATATGAAAGCTGCACGAGCTTTATACAAAAAAAATGGTTTTATTAATTTAGAAGCTCCAATTGGTAATACAGGTCATTATTCTTGTAATGTTTGGATGATAAAAAAGCTATGAACATAAAAGACTTTAAAACCCTATTTACAAAGGCATTAGCAAATACTTACCCGAAAACTGAAATTGATTCTTTTTTCTTTTTACTGATGGATGAATACCTAAAACTAAAAAGAATTGATATTACCTTAAATCCTGATTTTAAAATAGGAGATGACAAAATTTTAATTTTAAACGAAGCTTTAACAAGATTAAAAGCTGAAGAACCAATTCAATATATATTTGGACATGCAGAATTTTATGGCTACCCTTTTTTGGTTGATCAAAACACATTAATTCCAAGACCAGAAACCGAAGAATTAGTGGAGTGGATTTTAAATGAAGTTAAATCGCTTGAACAAGATAAACCTCTAAATATACTTGAGATTGGAACAGGAACTGGATGCATACCAATTTCTTTGGCAAAAAACCTACCTAATACCTCTATCTATTCGATTGATGTTTCTAAAGACGCTTTAAAAATTGCAAAAAAAAATGCTGCTTTAAATAAAGTTAATGTTCATTTTATTGAAGCTGATATTTTACAAACTGAAACACTGCCTAAAAAATTTGACATCATAGTTTCTAACCCTCCATATGTTAGAGAGTTAGAAAAAGCAGAAATTCAAAATAATGTTTTACAAAATGAACCACATTTAGCCTTGTTTGTTTCTGATAAAAAGCCATTAATTTTTTATGATAAAATTGCCGATTTAGCAAAATGGAATTTAACTAAAAATGGACTACTTTTCTTCGAAATTAATCAATATTTAGGAAAAGAAACTGTAGAACTTTTAGAAGAAAAAGGATTTACAAGCATAGAGTTAAGAAAAGATTTTTCTAAAAATGACAGAATGATCAAAGCAACGAGTAACTAAATTATTAAAAAAAGCAATACACCTATTAAATCTGATTTTTAGACAAAAACCGCTCTAAATTTAATTCTTAGAATTAATCAGAAACCAATCATTTTTAAAAACCGATTGTTTTATATTTACACTTCTAAAAATTTAATTATATGTTAAAGACATCAGTAATTCACCCAACAATCATGGAAACTCTTGCGCGATCAGGTCATTTTGCTCAAGTTGTTATTGCAGACGGAAATTTACCAGTTGGCGCAATGAAAGGCCCTAATTCTACAACAGTTCATCTTAATTTTAAACCTGGTTTATTAGATGCTCTTACTGTTCTAAAAGGGATATTAGAAGTTTGTCCTGTTCAGGGTGCAATTGTTATGGAAAAACCCGCAGAAGCAAATGCAGAAATACATGAAGCATATAAAAATTTACTTGGTGATGTAACTTGGGATGAAATGGAACGATGGGCTTTTTACGATAAAATTAGAGACCAAAACACAACATTAATTATTCAAACTGGAGAACAACGTCGTTTTGCAAACTTAATTTTAACTGTTGGTGTTGTAAAAATGGCAGAAGAAAGTGGCTTTTAAAATTAAAGCCACATCTTCAGTAAACCAACTAACTTTAACTTTTATCTACTTGAATTTTACAGCATAAGAAACACCTAAAGAAGCATATAAAAAGTATTCTCCTTTTGCAAATGGTTTTTCTTCTCTAAAAACACTTGCATTAAAACCCCAAGCATTCTTTTTACTTTTTGTAGAAAAATAATATCCTAAAACTAATTTTTGAGAATCTAAATCAAAAACTTCTTTACCTGTAAAGCCAGGAATAAATCTATCTAATGCTGGTGAAGCTCCTAAACCTGCTTCAACTGTAAAATAGTTTTCTGCATCACTTCTATATTTTCTGTAAATTAAGGTTCCAGATTTACTAGTACCTGGAGAACCTGGAGTTATATACGTTCTAAATGCCCAATAACTATTACCAGTATACCAACCCAAAGAACCTGTATAAATTGTAGTTTCTTCTGAAAATTTTAACCATCTAAACCCTAAGGATGCTTCAAAACTTTTTGGTAAGGATTTAAAAAGCTCAAATCCATAACGCTGTGTTGGGTTTAACGGACTATCAGACCAACCTCCACTTACGTATGCATATAAACCTTTCGTTATTTTTGGATATAAATCTATTTCTAATTGATAATTATCTGTCTGAAATCTATTTGAGTAATTCAATTTTGTTGTTATACTACCATATTTTGTTTGTCTTGAGTAAGATAAAGTACTGTAATACATATTATCTCTATCGTTCTTATCATAAATATCAATCGTATAATTAATACCTAATGTATTAAACTTTAAGGAGGTTTCTAAAGATTTTTTATACTCTAAAACAGCTTCGTTATTCGGGTTTAGTTTTAAGGCTTCATGAATTGTTGATAACGCTTCTGTTCTATTACCTCTATTAAGTTCAGATTTAGCCTTTAATTGCAACAAATCTGGATCTCCAGGAAAAACCAACAATGATTTATTCGATAATTCTAAAGCATTATAATATTTTTCTGCATATTGCTCATTCTTTATATATGCTATCCAATCCGTTTTTCTTTTATTATCTTTTTTTAATACAGTAGAAAATTCCTTTCTAGCTTTTGTATAACTTCCATCCCATGAATAGGTACTTGCTAAGAAAGCACGAATGTCTAAATAATTAGGATACTTCGTTAAAATATATCTTAGCGAATCTTGTGCTTGCGCACGTTTTCCATTAAAAGCTAACTCTCTAGCAACTTTAAACGCTGTGTCTGGATTACCATTAAACACCTTATCTTGAGTAAAAACAATATTGATAGTAAACATCATTACCATCAAAATTATTTTTCTAAATATTTTTTTTCTGATCATTTTAATGATTTTTTAAGTTTTATGAATACTTTATTATTAGGCTGTTTCTTTATTAAACTATCTATTATTTTTTTTGCTTTCTCATTATCTTTCATCGTAGCATAAGCTCTTGCCATCTTAAAAGCTACATCGTCGTTTTTAATATTTCTTTTTATTGCTTTTTCTATAACTATTTTAGATTTTTCATCTTGAGAAGACCACCAATACATATCTAATAATGCCAAGTATACATCATCATAATAAGGAGATCTTTTTAAAGCGTTTAAAAGCTCTTTCTCAGACTCTTTGTATTTTCCATCCCAAGCCAAAGTTCTACCTTTTAATATTCTAACATCTGCATAATTTGGCGATTTTCTTAAAATATAATCACAAATTAATCTTGCAGTTTCTCTTTCGCTATTAAAGGCCTTTTCTCTTGCCTTCATGAACATTTGATCGCCTGTTAAATTTGCAGTAAGCTCTTTTAATTTAGCTAATTCTTCTGATGTAAACGTATTTAAACTCGTAACAACTGCATCAGAGTTTTTAGGATAAAACTTATCGTTTTCTGTAACATATGCGTTTAAGCTCTTAAATTCTTTAAAATGTTTAGATACCTCATCCAAAACAGGTTTATCAGAAATTTTAGCAATATTAAGATCTTCTCTTATTTTAAATAAGTTTCCATCAGAATACATATAGTCTTTATAAACAAAATCATTTACTTTACCCTTATAACGCATTAAAGGTATTTTATGAATATTTCTAAAGGCAGCAGATGTGTCTATACCAGTACCTACCCAAGCTGTTTGTTTAGGCAATTCAACATCGTAATTATTAGATAAAAAGGCCAGTATACTAGGAGCTACATCAAAATGAGAAGAAATAGATTTCATTTTTTGCGTCTTCTTAAGCAAAGGACTGTAAATAAAAAACGGAACATTAAATCTACATAACTTGTCCTTTTGTGCCATTGGTATTAAACGATGATCTCCTGTAATTATAAATATTGTGTTTTTAAATTCTGGTCGTTTTTTATACGATTCTAAAAACATTTTAATACTTGCATCGGCATATAGTATACAAGCAAAAATATCTTTATTACTTTTCACCTTTTTCTTATCAATATTTATTTTACCTGGTGCATTTAAAACGCTATCAACTTTTACTAAATATTCTTTTTTAAGCGGAAAATCGAATGGTTCATGAATTGTTAATGTAGATATTAAATCGAACCTTGGAGATGGTATATCATCTAAAGAACTTAAGGTCTTTTTAAAAATCTCATAATCAGAAAATCCCCAAGAAAAACCATTAGAACCATTTACAGATTTAGGGTAAGAACCATCATATTTATTTTCATCAATAATATTTTCTACACCATTATAATCTAAAAAATTAATCTTCTTATCAAAACTAGATTTATCTCCAGAAAAGAAGGACGTAGAATATCCATTCTTTTTTAAAATACTAAATAATGAAACATGAGTTGGAGTATTTTCTATTTCTAAAAAACCTTTTTTACCAAAAGGAAGAGAACCTAGTAAAGAAGGAATTGCACCAAAGGTTCTACCAGTATTACATAAAAAATTATCCCAATAAAGAGATTCTGGTATTATAGAATTTAAATAAGGCGTAAAGCCACTATAATCTTTATCGCCTACAAACTCAGAACCTAAACCTTCTACAATTAAAAAAACTATATTAGGCTTCTCTTCTTCTACATTAAAAAACGAACCTAAAACATCTGGTGTTGCTGCAGATGGTTTTAAAAATGGATACTCATTATTGCCATCCATTTTTATTGCATTTACTTCACTTTTTTCTATTTGAAGTTGTATTACATCTGTAACAAAATAATATATTTTGTTTTGATATTCATCTTTAGAAAAGTCAGGAAAAACAAACTTTAAAACAAGAACTGCCAAAGTTGTAATCATAAAAATTCTTCCAGAATATTTAAAAAAAGTAGTTTTTTTAAGAAAAAAACAACTAATTAAAAACAAAACTGGAAATATTAAAAAAGTAATAAAATAAAATACTGAAGTACTTTCTGATGCTGTAACAGTAATATAAATATCATCTAAAGAATAACCTAATAGATCAGCTCCTAAGTTTAATAAAGTAGTTAAACTATATTTTGTTAAACCAAATTCTAAAATTACTAAAAATGTAAAAATTACTTTTATAACTCTACCCGGTAATTTTTTCTTTTTCTTTGATAAAAGGTAATATACTGGTATAAAAATGATACATATAAACAGTATGGTTAAAAAATGATTTAAAAACTTAAAGCTAATATACTCTATAAGGTTTGGTATTTCTTTTCCACTAAAAAGTGTTGAACATAGTTCGAAAAGACTAATTAAGCAAAAAGTTAAAAGTAAAGAAAAACAGATGAGAATGTATTTTCTAATTTTCTTATTAATATTTATTTTCTTGTATTTCATTTAATTGGGGGAATTAATATTATACTTAACTTTTAGATAAACCTTTTCTTACCATTACTCCCCATTTTTTATTTTTATTGAAGTAATAATCAAAATTACCTCTCATTGCTGCATATAACACAAGAGGATGGAGTATTAAAGGTTCTAAAAACACTGTTAAAAGTAATTTAATACCTATTCCTTTTTTCTTGTATTGATGATACGTAAACTCTTCTGTAAAAATAGCTACAAAAGAAAATAGCAAAGAAAATAAGTATGCTAACAAAAAGAGACCTAAAACAAAACTCCAACTTATTTGCTGGTAAAAAACTAGAAACAAAAAGTATAACATACCTGTTACTTCTATTAAAGGAGCCATTCTTTCAAAAACAAACCAATATGGAAAACTTAACAACCCGAGTAATCTATATTTAGGATTAAGGCCTATTTCTTTATGCATTTTTAAGGTTTCTATAGTACCTCTTGTCCATCTATTTCTTTGTGAAATTAATATTTTTTTATCATCTGGCGCTTCTGTCCAGCATAAAGGATCTGGTATATATGCAACTCTATATTTAATATTTTGTTCTTCCATATGTTTTCTCATCCTTACAATAATCTCCATATCTTCTCCAACAGTTTTGGTATCATAACCACCAACTTCTATTGCAATTTCTTTATCAAACAAACCGAATGCTCCAGAAATTACAAGTAATCCATTTAACCTTGCCCAAGCCATTCTACCCAATAAAAAAGATCTTAAATATTCTAATATCTGTGCCCTTTCTAACCATTTATCTGGAAAATTAACTTCCAATAATTTTCCATTTTCTATTTTACAAGAATTTGCAATTCTAATAACACCACCCGAAGCTATAACCCTTCTATCTGTATACTCTAAAAATGGTTTTACCATCCTTTGTAAAGAGTCTTCTAGCAACAAACAATCTACATCTATACAAGCTAGGTATTTACTTTGGCTAATATTTATTCCGCAATTTAAGGCATCAGCTTTACCTCCGTTTTCTTTATCAACAACTATTAATTTATCGAATGCAGGATTTTTAGATTTAAATACACCTTCTCTTAATTCTTGTGTTGGTACTTTTACATCAATTAAATACTCAACTCTCTCAAGATCATAAGCTTTAATTAACCTCTCTAAACTATCGTCTTTACTACCATCATTTACAATAATTACATCATAATTTACATAATGAGTAGATAATAGCGATCTAACATTTTCTACAATATTTAAACATTCGTTATAAGCTGGTGCAATTACAGAAATAGAAGGAGCAATACTTGAAGAAAGTAAATCTTTATGATTTACAAAACTGTTTTTCTTTAAATAATCTATGGTTTCTCTAGATGAGAAAAAAGCTAAAATTATATATGAGCCTACTATTAAAACCGTAAATACGAGGAAAAAATAGTGAAACGTTAATAAAATATTTCTTATAATTTGATCAAATTCCATAGCTATAATCTAAAAAGTTAATGATTTTATTATAAGCTTCGTCGTTAGATTTCTTTTCTAATTTATTATACAAATCAGCATCAACAGTTTTTAAAACTCTTAATGCTCTATGTTTTAATTCAAAATTATCATTATTTATATAGTCTAAAACAAAAACACTGTCTTCTGTTGTTGCTGTTTTTTCTAACAAACCTAAAAGAGCTATTTTCTCTTTTAAACAAAGTGCATCAACCTTCGACATTAGAATTCCTTTAGCTTCTGAAACTTCAAAATGAGTTAAAATTTCAATAGTTTTTAATCTAATTTCTAAATTATTGTGATTAATCAAATCTAAAAGAGCGTCTTTGGTTTCTAATCTATTAAAAAATTTAACCACATTTAGCATTAAAATAATAACATAATCATTTTCTGACCTTAACCACCTTGTTACTTCTATAATTTCATGATTTTCAAATTGCTCAATTTCTCTTAACAATTGTATCTGATCCCATTCAGATAAGGGTGCTTTTAAATTATCTAAAAAGTTTAAACCTTCGTATCCAAATAATTCTAAAAAATATAATTGAGCCTCTCGTCTAACCTCTTCTCTACTATGATTTACAAATTTTGTAATTAAATTTTGTGTTCTTTTTATCTTAAATTGTCTTAACTCTTTAATGCCAATAGCAATAACATTCCATTTTTTACTTCTTAATTTTTTAATCGCAAAATCTAATAACCCTATTTCTTCATATAATTTATGCATTGTTAGAACCATGTTTCCAGAAATCTCCCTGCTCAACTCAAAAAAAGTACTTGTCATTATTTTTCTCTTCCATTTAGTTGGTAATCCTTTTTTAAACCTCTTAACAAGTTTTTTTTGATTATTACTAAACTTCTCACCTTCTGCATCTTCAGAATATAAAAATTGAATTAAAAGTTGTTCAATATTATTTCTATATCTAATCTTACGAGCCACCGTTAATCTTATATTACTTCTTAAAGCTTTTAAATAAAAGACTAGAATTAAGATTATAATAGCAAGTATTACAACCAAAGTCCATATTACGCTTTCTACTAATGGAAAATCCATAACATTTTTAAATATTTATATTACCTAAGTTTGGAAATAGTTTAAAGCAGCATTCTTCTAACTCTAATTGAAAGTTCGTTTGGACTTAATGGCTTACCCATAAAATCATTAGCTCCTAAATTAAAAGCATTTAAAACCATTTCTTCTTGTCCAGAAGAAGAAAAAACTAAAATAGGTGTTTTGCTTTTTAATTGATTTCGAACATGACTTATAACTTCTAAACCACTTACATAATCCATCATAACATCTGTTAATATTAAATCTGGATTCTCGCTTTCTATTAATTCTAATGCTTCTTTTCCGTTTTTAGCGATTAAAAGATGATAACCGTCTTTTTCTAAACGAAATTTTAAAAGGAGAGATAATACAGAATTATCTTCTGCAAGAACAATTTTCTTTTTTTCACTCATATTTTGGGGGCTTAATGTTAAAAAAACATGATTTTTAACAAAATCAAATTTATAAAAATATCAAACAAAACTAACTACAAGTTTTTATTTATATTTACCGAACTTTAAATTATTCTAATTATTCCCCTAAATTAAGTAAAAAATATGGATATTCAAAAGATTTTAACTAGTGAAGTTGTAGATTTAACCTCTCTAAAAGATTTTTTCTCATCAGACAAAGATTCTTTAATACAACTAATTGGTGTTTATTTATCAGACACAACCCCTCGTATAGAAACCTTAGATGAAAGTATTACAAATATAGATTATGATGCTGTTAGAAGTATTTGTCATTTTTTAAAATCATCATTAGGTTTAATGGGGGTTAGTTGTTTAAATGAAATTGCAGAATTAGAAAAACAAGCACAAAATAACGAACCAGAAGAAGTTATTAAAGATCGATTAAATTATGTTGTTCCTATTTGTAAAGCAAGTCTTGTAGAATACAAAATAATTTTAGACAAACTAGAAGCCCTATAATTTTTTTAAGCCTATTTTATAATGATAAAAGAAATTCAGCTACGTGTAAACTTAGTAGAAGAACGCAAAGAAAACATCCTTTTATACAAAGCCTCTAAACAACTTGGAGTTACTAGAACTGAAATTTCTGCTGTAAAAGTTTTACGAAAATCTATAGATGCACGTAAAAAAGACATCATATTCAATTATAAAGTTGCGGTTTATATAAACGAAAAAATACCCGAAAAGTCAGATTATATTTTTGAATACAAAGACGTTTCTAAAGCCAAAGAAATACATATTATTGGCTTTGGACCTGCTGGTATGTATGCGGCTTTACGTTGTATAGAATTAGGTTACAAACCTATTGTTTTAGAGCGCGGAAAAAATGTGCAAGATAGAAGACGAGATTTAAAGGCAATTAACCAAGATCATTTTGTAAATGAAGATTCTAATTATTGCTTTGGAGAAGGTGGCGCAGGTACTTATTCTGATGGAAAACTATACACACGTTCTTTAAAACGTGGAGATGTTAGACGAATTTTTGAAAATCTAGTTTTTCATGGTGCAACAGAGCAAATATTAGTAGATGCGCATCCGCATATTGGCACGAATAAACTTCCTAAAATAATTGAAAATATTCGCGAAAACATCATAAAATATGGTGGAGAAATTCATTTTGATAGTAGAGTAACCGATTTTAAAATAAAGAATAATAAATTACACGCCATTCAGCTTCAAAACGGAACAGAAATGACTGTAAATTCAGTAATTTTAGCTACTGGCCACTCTGCAAGAGATATTTACGAATTACTGCATAAAAAAGAAATTGCTTTAAAAGCAAAATCTTTTGCAATGGGAGTTCGAGTAGAGCATCCGCAAGAAATAATAGATCAGATTCAGTATCACTGCTCTGGTGAAAGAGACGAACTTTTACCTGCTGCTGCTTATAGTTTAGTACACCAAGTTAATAACAGAGGTGTCTATTCTTTCTGCATGTGTCCTGGTGGATTTATTGTACCAGCTGCAACTGCAAATGGCGAAGTCGTGGTAAACGGGATGTCTCCTAGCAGAAGAAATAATAAATTTGCTAATTCTGGTATTGTTGTAGAATTAGATATTGATAGAGATTTTAAAAAATATGAAAAATTTGGTCCTTTAAAAGGATTAGAGTTTCAAAAAGATTTAGAAAAAATTGCTTTTTTTGCGGGAGGAAGAACACAAACTGCACCTGCACAAAGATTGGTAGATTTTGTTGATGGTAAATTATCTCCTGAATTAAATGACACTTCATATCAACCCGGTTTAAAATCTGCTCCACTACACTCTCTTTTACCAAAAATTATTGGAAGTAGGTTACGAAAAGGGTTTACAGCTTTTGGTCAAAAAATGCATGGTTACCACACTAATGAAGCCAATATTATTGGGGTTGAATCTAGAACCTCATCACCTGTAAATATACCAAGAAAAGACAGTTTAGAACACCCAGAAATAGAAGGTTTGTTTCCTTGTGGAGAAGGTGGTGGTTATGCTGGTGGTATAGTTTCTGCTGCAATGGATGGAGAACGATGTGCTGAAGCGGCAATTGCAAATTTTTAAATCGTTTTTTTTATATATTAACAAAAAAGTCTATGAAAAAAATTGCTATCATTTTATTCTTTCTATCATTTTTTAGTTTCTCACAAACAAAAGAATTTGATTATTTACATTTATCTAATCCCGATACTAAAAATGAATTATCAATTCATTTTAATACTGAAATTCCTTTTAAACTACTAAAAGACATCTCTTATCCTAAAAAAAAATACACATTAAATGTATCTTTTTTAATTAATAAACTAGGAGAACCTTATCAAATTAATACAAGTTTCAAGGTTAGTAATAATCTATATAACGCTATAAAAAAAGCTCTTTTAAATTTCCCTTTAGAAAAATTAAATATTAAAAGCTTAGATACTAAAGTTAAATATTCTTTTCAAATTATAGCTAGCGCTAAAAAACATGGTAATATTTTTTACTGTAGTAGCCTTATGATTACTGAAACACTACCTATTTGTAATTCTTGTGAGGATTTAGAATATTACGGGGATATAAAAAATTGTATCAATGAAAAATTAAAGACTTTTTATTACAAAAACATAGATTCTTCTGCTGTAATTGTTGATAATACTAAACGTTTAAAAGTTAAATTAAAGATAAATGAAAAAGGTAAATTAACCTTTTTAAAAGAAGATGGTTTTGATTTACTCATAGAAAAAGCTACAAAAAAACCGATTTCTTTTAAAGTACCTGCTTCTATAAATAACAACGCTACATTTTATAATTACGCATTTTATCCTTCTAAAAATAAAAAGAAATCCTTATTAAACCCATTAAAAAAGATAATAGAAGGAAATTCTACAAATGATTTTGCTAAATTTATAGCAAAGAAACTTGATAGAAAATATATCCTAAATTCTGGATTATCTAGAATGAACAAAAATCTATCCTTACACTTTGAACTTGACAAAAAAGGAAAACCGATTAATATAAAAACAAACAGTAGGTCTTATAATTTAGATAAAAAAATTATTCAGCTTTTTAAAGAGTTTCCTTTTCAAAAATTGAACTTAGGAGAAAAAAATCCTTTAACTTATTATCTCACCTCTATATTATCTTTTAAAGAAGGTAAAACAGTTGTAGCAACAAACCCAAAACTTAACTCTGAAAGTATCCCTATTTTTCCTGGTTGCGATAATTCTAAAGAAATAAAAGAAGCACAAAAATGTTTTAGCATTGGAGTTCAAAAACATTTTGCTAGAAAATTTAATACGAGCTTACCCAATAGATTAGGGCTAAGCTCTGGAAGAAAAAAAGTATTGATTGCTTTTAAAATTAATAAAGATGGAGATGTAACAGACATAAAAGTAAAAGCTCCACACAAAAAGATTAAAAAAGAAGTGATTAGAGTAATAAAAAAGTTACCCAAAATGAAGCCAGGTGTACAAAATGGTGAAAAAAAAGATATTAAATACTCTATTCCTTTTACGCTTATTGTAAAATAATTTTTTTATTAAAAAGATTACCTTTTTAGGCATTTATAGCATGACAACTAGCCTTAACACAAGCCTATATTAGTATTCTCCTTAACGAGTTTACACAAAATAGTATCAAAAAAAAATAATTCTAAAACAATCATCTAATTTCTACTTGTGAAACATTTTAAAGAAGACTTCTTAAAATTACCAAAAGCAGATGTTCACAATCATTTTCATTTGGGTGGGTCTCAAAAAAAATTATTAGAAAGATATCCAAAAGCTACAATTTCTTTTCCAGAAAAATATGATGGATTACCAGGAATGATTGACTTTATTTACGGTCACTTAAATCTTATAATGGCAACTAAAGAAGATGTTATCAACTTTATGGAAATTGCAATAGAAAGTGCAATTGAAGATAATGTTACGCTATTGGAAGCGAGTGTTGATGTAGGTTTATCTCGTTTTTTTAATAATTCTATCGACGCAGTAATTACCGAAGTTAAAAGAATTCAAGAAAAATACAAATCTCAAATAAATTTTAGACCAGATATTGGTATCAACAAAGATTTACCTTTAGATAAAGTGTATGCTTATGCTGATAAATGTATGCAAAGTGGTGTTTTCTATGGAATAGACATCTATGGTAAAGAGGCGAATCAAAATTTAATTCCTTTTAAAGAACTGTTTGAAATTGCAAAAAAAAGCAATATCAAAACAAAAGTTCATATAGGTGAATTTTCTGATTATAAATCTATAGAAGACACGATTACATTATTAAATCCAGATGAATTGCAACATGGTATTAATGCTGTAAACTCAGAAAAAACTATAGATTTAATTTTAGAAAGAAACATCCAACTAAATATTTGTCCTCAAAGTAATCTTTCTTTAGGTGCTGTAAAAAACATACAAACTCATCCAATAAAAAAACTTTTTGACAAAGGCATTAAAGTAACTGTTAATACAGATGATTTAATCTTATTTAACGCAACTGTTACAGATGAACTTTATCATCTCTATAAAAACAATATATTCTCATTTGATGAACTAGAAATCATTAGAAAAAACGCTTTTTAAACCGTTTTCTCAACAAAATACATATTAACTTTCCCTTTGCCCTTTGCCTCAATTGCACCTCTAGTTTCAAAAACAAACTCCTTGTTATCTTTAATTAGCTTATAAGTAGATTCGCTAATATTTACTTTATTAATTGCACCAGAACTTTCCATTCTACTTGCAACATTTACGGTATCGCCCCAAATATCGTAAGCAAACTTTTTTGTGCCTACAACACCAGAAACTACAGAGCCTGTATTTATACCAACTCTAATATCTAAAGAAGTAGAATTACTGTTTTCTTTACAAATTCTACAATATCTAAAGCAGCTAAAGTAATTTTATAGGAATGATCTTTAGAAGGAAAAGGCAAACCACCAGCACACATATAAGCATCTCCAACAGTTTTAATTTTTTCTAAACCATGTTTTTCTATAATCTCATCAAACTTTGAAAAATAAAAATCGATACTTTTTACTAATTCTTCTGGCGATAAATTTTCTGAAAACTCAGTAAACCCTTTAAAGTCTGTAAACAAAACTGAAACAGAATCGAATCTTTTTGCTGTTACACTTCCTTTTTCCTTTAACTCTTCTGCCGTTTCTATTGGTAAAATATTCTTTAATAAATCGTCTGAACGTTTCTGTTCTTCTTGTATAATTTTACCTGTTTTAACAACATATTTATTTCTTTTATATAATGTGTTAGCTAAAAAGCCAACTAAAATTAATGCTAGCACAATTGCAAAAACAATTATGTTTTTGGTTCTATTTTGTTCCTTAGATAAATCTAACTCTGTTTGCTTTTTATTTACTTCAAACTTTGCCTTTTCTTTTGCTAAAGTAATCTCATACTTTGCTTTTTCATTAGCAATTTCTTGCGCCCCTTCAACATTTCTTACACTATCTCTATAAACAATATGCTTTTTATAAAACTCATACGATTTCTTAAATTTATTTCCTTTTTCATATACAGAAGCTAATTTTAAATAACCATCGCTAATTTGCTCTTTTAAACCATACTTTTTTGCTAAAAAAACACTGCTTTTTGCATATTGCAAAGCTTTTTCAATTTGATTTTTTTCTATATAAATTTCTGCAATTGAGTTTAAATATACACAAATAGGATAATAGTCTTCATTGGCAACCAACACATCTATTGCTTTATTTAAATTGTTTTCTGCCTTTTTATTTTGCCCTTTTTTAGCATAAACCAAACCTACATTCCCTAAATTATAGGCTTCACCAGTTTCATAATGAGCAGCTTTAAACAGTTTACCAGATTCATTAAAATAATACAATGCAGTGTCTAATTTCTGCTGATTATAATACTCATCTCCCAAATTTAATTGAGCAGAAGCTAAGTTAATAGAATCTAAAAACTTTACATCTTTAGAATACAACCTTTTACGAAGTAAATCTATACTGCTTTTATAATAACTAACCGCGTTTTTATTATCGCCAATAATAGAATAAATGTCTGCTATTGTTATTTTTATAATTCCTTGTTCTGAAAACAAATTATTATCTTCTGCAATCTTAGAAGCTTTAAAATAGTTTTTTAAAGCAATAGATAAGTCGCTTTTTAATCGATATGCATTCCCAATCTGCAAATACCCATCATATACATATTTAATAGCATTCAAATCCATAGCTGCAGTTATTAACTTTTCGCTATAGAAAATAACCTCATCTGTGTCTGTTTCATTTGCAGCAATATTTGCAAGTATTTCTAATTTTTTTGTAGCTTTAAACTTATTTTTTCTAAAAATAGTTTTTAAACTGTCACTCTTTTTTTGATTTTGAGAATAGAAAGATATAGAGCATAAACAAAAAAAGCCTACAATAATATAGGCTTTAAGTGAATACGTATTTGTTCTCATATTTATATTTCTCAAAATAATGAGTTTATTTTTTTTAAGACCTAACTCTAATTTTAGGATCTACAATATAAGTAGTGGTTGTGTCTAAAATTCCGTTTGTTTTTAACGCAAAGGTAAAACCAAATTTAACTTCATCTCCAACAAGGCCATTAATCACTTTTAAACTAGCAATACTTACACTAGATTGTGAATCTACTGTTTGTTCTATACCTATTTCCCATAATTCTCTATTACCAGAAGTATAGAAAAAATCTAGTATTACAATTTCTACATCTGAAGATGTAGAAATTACTTCATATGAAATTTCATCTCCAATAGAAGCTTCTGTTGTATAAGTTGCAGCTGCTTCTCCGTTTAGAGACACTAAAGCAGTTGCATCATTACTTGTAAGTTTTGTTAACTCGCTTACATCTATAGATCCCTTAACTTTTAAAACACCAGAAAGTTCATCATCAGATGAATTACAAGAAGCAAAACATATAATGGTCATAACTAAAAATAGTCGTATTATTTTTTTCATTTTCATATAATATTAATCTTCAAATATAAGTATTATTTAATATAATTGAACCTATAAAAAACTTACCTCTAAACCTATTAAGTATATTCGCAATTTGTATTCATAAATTTAATAATTTTATGAAAATTATTAAATAACTATTAGTAATTTTACTAAACTTAAGACAATAAATGAAAACTACAATTGGTAGAATAGATAAAGCTGATTTTCCAGAATTATTTTTAGAAGATATTGATGTAAAAATAGATTCTGGTGCATACACGTCTTCAATTCATTGTGAAAACATTGAAGAGATTACTATAAACAATGTTCCTTTTATTAGGTTTAAATTATTAGACCCTGAGCATACTTTATATAATAATAAGGAATTTTCAACAAAAAACTTTAACTCAAAAACCGTTAAAAGTTCAAATGGAATTTCAGAAAAAAGGTTTTTAATAGAAACAGAAATTAAAATCTTTAACAAAATTTTTCCTATACATTTAACATTAAGTGAACGCAAAGACATGAAATTTCCTATATTATTAGGAAGAAAATTTTTAAATAAAAAGTTTGTGATAGACACTGCTAAAAAAGATTTATCACATAAATTAAAAAACAAAATATAATGAGAATTGTAATTTTATCTAGAAATCCAAAATTATACTCAACAAGCAGATTAGTAGAGGCTGCAGAGAAAAGAGGACATGAGGTTATGGTTGTAGACCATTTAAAATGTAACATTGAAATTGAAAAAAAATCACCAAAAATATTTTACAAAGGTGAATACTTAGAAAACATTGATGCTATTATACCTAGGATTGGAGCTTCTGTAACTTTTTACGGTACTGCAGTGATTCGTCAGTTTGAAATGATGAAAGTATTTTCTGCTGTTTCTTCCCAAGCTTTGGTAAAATCTAGAGATAAATTAAGTAGTTTACAAATTTTAGCAAGAGCCGGTGTTGGTTTACCAAAAACAGTTTTTGCTAATTACACAAAAGATGTAGAACATGTTGTTGAGTCTGTTGGTGGAGCTCCTTTAATTTTAAAGTTACTAGAAGGTACACAAGGTTTAGGTGTTGTTTTGGCAGAAACTAAAAACGCAGCAACATCAGTTTTAGAAGCTTTTAATGGTTTAGGAGCACGAGTAATTGCCCAAGAGTTTATTAAAGAAGCTGGCGGAGCAGATATTAGAGCTTTTGTGGTTGATGGTAAAGTAATTGGAGCCATGAAAAGGCAAGGTAAAGAAGGTGAATTCCGCTCTAACTTACACAGAGGTGGTAATGCTACCATTATAGAACTTACAGATGAAGAAGAAAAAACAGCCTTAAAGGCAACTAAAGCATTAGGCCTAGGAGTTGCTGGTGTAGATATGTTACAATCTAGTAAAGGCCCATTGGTTTTAGAAGTAAACTCATCTCCTGGTTTAGAGGGTATAGAAACTGCTACTGGTAAAGATATTGCAAAAGAAATTATTCGTTATTTAGAAATCCATGTCGAATAATCCCTTTATCCTTTTAGGAAAAGTAATTCCTAAAGGAAAACGTACAGTTTTAGATTTAGAAGTTGCAAAATTACATACAAGAACTACAGTAAAGGTTCCTGTTATTATAGAACGTTCTAAAAACCCAGGACCTGTAGTATTATTACTAGCAGGTATTCATGGTGATGAAACAAATGGTGTTGGTATTATTAGAGAAGTAATTAGTTTAGGAATTAACAAACCAAAAAGCGGAACTATAATTTGTATTCCTGTTTTTAATATTTTCGGGTATTTAATTCAAACTAGAGAATTTCCTGACGGTAGAGATTTAAACAGAATGTTTCCTGGAACTCAAAATGGTTCTTTAGCAAGCCAATTTGCTTATCAATTTACAAAAGAAATTGCACCATTTGTAGATTATGTTATCGATTTTCATACAGGTGGTGGCGAACGAGATAACATTGCACAAATTCGTTGCACAAAAGACGATACAAAAGCACTAGAACTAGCAAAAGTTTTTAATCCACCAATGATTGTTTACTCTAGTAACATAAGTAAATCTCTAAGAGATACTTTACATAAAATGGGTAAAACTATTTTATTGTTTGAAGGCGGAAAATCGAAAGAACTAAACCCTACAATTATTAACGAAGGTGTAAACGGTACTAAAAATGTATTAATCCACTTAGGTTTAATAGATGGCGAAATTACTGTTAGAGAAGCACCCGTTTTTGTTAATAAAGCTAAATGGTTAAGAGCTTCGCATTCTGGTATGTTTAAAATTAGAGTTACAAACGGTAGTTTTATAAAAAAGAAAGAAGTTTTAGGTGTTATTCAAGATCCTTTTGGAGAGTTTAAAAAGAAAATATACGCACCTTTTAATTGTCATGTTTTTTGTATTAATAAAACTCCGATTGTAAATAAAGGAGACGCTTTGTTTCATTTAAGTATAGAAGAATAATTTAGTATCTTGTATTTTTTAAAAGATACCTAAAAATGTCAAAAAAAAGTTCAGAACTACAAGGTCTTATTCATTTAATTATGGATGCTACTATTGGTGTAACTGATTTGGTTGAATCTATGCATAAGCAAGTGATTCAACCACCTTTTTTGCCAGCAACTACAATTCAAAAATCAATTACTAAAATTACTAGTTTCACTTACAACAATATTCGTTGGAGCACTTTATTTGTAGGGAAAAATGCACATAAAATAGTATCGAAACTAACACCTGCAATTGGTAATTTAAAAGCTTCGGATAAAAAAGAAATTATACTTTCTGTTTTAAATGGAGTTATTGGAGATTATTTAGAGGAAAAAGAAAATCCTTTAAAAATTACAATGCAATTCCGTTACCAAGCAAAAGCTTTTTCTATTGATAAAAAAATAATTAAACAAACCTATTCTAAAGTTAATGGTAAAATAATTTTAATGGTACATGGTTCTTGTATGAGCGATATTCAATGGACACACAAAAACCACAATCACGGAAAAGTAGTCGCTGAAGATTTACAAAAAACCATTATTTACCTAAATTACAATAGTGGAAAACACGTTTCTACTAATGGAAAAGAACTTAGCCTCCAATTAGAAAAACTTGTAACACAATGGCCAGTTCCTATTACAGAACTCGCTGTTATTGCACACAGTATGGGCGGTTTAGTTACTAGAAGTGCCATTTATTACGGAGAGCAACACAAAAATAATTGGACAAAACTTCTTAAAAAAGTTGTTTTTCTAGGTACACCTCATCATGGTTCTCATGTAGAACGCACAGGTAATTATTTAGACATTATTTTGGCTGCAACTCCCTATTTAAAACCTTTTGCAAGATTAGCAAAAATTAGAAGTGCGGGTGTAACAGATTTAAGATATGGAAATCTAGTTGATGAAGATTGGTTGGATAAAGATAGGTTTGAACTAAAAAAAGATAAAAGGCAACATATTTCATTATCTAAAAACATTAACTTTTATAGCATTGCAGCCGTTACAAGTAAAGAAACCGCTTCTTTATCTAAACAAATTTTTGGAGATACTTTAGTGAATGTAAAAAGCGCTTTAGGACAACATAAAAACCCTGATAAAAATTTACACTTTAAAAAAGAAAATATTTGGATTGCTTACCAAAGCAATCATTTAGATTTATTAAGCAACCCTAAAATAATAGAGAAATTAAAAGAATGGTTGGCATAATTAATTTTGATACTGTTTACTATCAATTTAAAAACTAAAACACTAAAATCAGAATACAGTACATTTAAGTTTCTATCAATTTTATAAGTACGTTATAATTTATATAGAGCTAGAAACGAGTAAGGAAAAATTTTATAATAATGAGATTCTTATTCATACTTAAGTCTGAATTATTATTATAAGATATCTATAAAGTAATTGAGTTTATTTCTAAACCCAAAATATATTAACTTCGTTAACTCTTAATATAAGTCATTAAAAAGACGCATATTCATTTTTCTCGTTAACGAATTCTTCAAAAAAGCATCTTTTAAAATTCACCAAAAACCTTACATTTGCAAACATGCGAATAGACATTATTTCAGTAGCACCCAATTTATTAGAAAGTCCTTTTAATCATTCTATTATAAAACGTGCGCAAGACAAAGGTTTAGCAGAAATTGTTGTACACGATTTACGTACATACGGTTTGGGCAATTACAAACAAATAGACGACACGCAATTTGGTGGTGGCGCTGGTATGGTTATGATGATTGAACCAATTTCAAATTGTATTAAAAAATTGCAAGCAGAAAGAACCTATGACGAAGTTATTTATATGACTCCAGACGCAAAAACATTAAACCAATCTACAGCAAATACACTTTCTTTAAAAGAGAATATTTTAATTTTAACTGGGCATTACAAAGGTGTAGACCAAAGAATTAGAGACAAATACATTACCAAAGAAATTTCTATTGGTGATTATGTTTTAACAGGTGGCGAATTGGCTGCTGCAGTTTTAGTAGACGCTGTTGTACGTTTAATACCAGGTGTTATTGGCGATGAACAATCTGCATTAACAGATTCTTTTCAAGATAATTTATTATCACCTCCCGTTTTTACAAGACCTTCAGAATTTGAAGGCATGAAAGTACCCGAAGTTTTATTGTCTGGTAATTTTCCTAAAATAGACGATTGGAGAAGCGAACAAGCTTATAAAAGAACCGAAGAAATAAGACCCGATTTATTAGAAAACTAAAAAACGAGTTTTAGAATAACATACAGAACTATACAATTTGGATACAATAACTACTTTTATAAAAAATAACAAAGCCATTTCTTGGGTTTTGGGCTTTCAATTATTTAGATTATTGTTACTCCCATTTATGGGTTTAATGCCACAAGATGCTTATTATTACTTGTACGGTCAAAACCTATCGTTTTGTTATTTTGATCATCCTGGTATGATTGGTTATCTATTAAGATTCTTTACAGATATTTTTGGTCAGTCTATTTTTGCAATAAAATTTGCCGATTTTATAATAACATCAATAACCATTATTAGTTTTTACAAATTAGCCTCTTACTTTTTATCCAAAGAAAAACTACAAAGAGCTTTTGTTTTAATAGCATCTACAATCTTTATTTCCATTTTATCTTTTAACTCAACACCAGATGTACCTTTATTATTATTTTGGACTTTAAGCTTAATCTGTTTATACAAAGCAATTTTCCAGGACAAAAAAATATTTTGGATACTTGGAGGTATTGCAATGGGATTAGCATTCCACTCTAAATACACCTCTTTATTATTACAAATTGGTTTAATTGCATTTGTATTTTTTTCTAACAAATACAGAAAGTTATTACTTTCTCCTTGGTTTTGGTTATCTCTACTAATTTCTGTGGCAGTAACTTTTCCTGTTTGGTATTGGAACTATCAAAACGAATTTGCTTCTTTTGCTTTCCAAACATCAGAAAGAACAAGTTCTATTACCGAATTTAAATTTTCTTCAAAATATTTCTTTGGTGCTATTGGACATCAAATGTTTTTATTATTACCGGTATTATTTTTAATCTTTATCACCTTTACTTTTAAATATTTTAAAAGAGCATTGCTTCATTTTAAAATTCCGCAAGGAAAAACATTGTTTCTTTTAGTATTTTTCATTCCAACTTTTGTTGGTTTCTTTTCCCTTACTCCTATTTATTGGGTTAAATTAAATTGGATGATGCCATCATATATTACAGGTATTATTTTAGCAGGTATGTTTGTAACTAAGAAATTATTGAAAACTCAAATTATCTTTTCAATTGTGTTTCATGTACTTTTTAGCATTCAAATTCTATTTTATGTGGCCCCTATTAAAAGTGATGATACTTGGGTTGGTTGGAAAGAATTAGCTATAGAAACAGAAAAACTGCAAGAAAAAGATATAAATACATTCGTTTTTTCTGATGATAACTATAAAACATCTGCTTGCTTAAACTTTTTTATGAAAGAAAAGGTTTACGCACAGAACATCATAGGCAAACCTGCATTACACTTTGATTACTTAGGTGATGACTTATCTATCTTAAAAGGTAAGAATGCTATTTTTATAGACTCAGACAAACGTTTTAAGAACAATGAAAAACTAGGTAAGGCAAATCCACTTTTAAAAACTTACTTTAAAGAAGTAACTGAATTAGAACCAATTATCATAAAAATAACTAAAAATCAACATAGAAAATTCTGGGTTTTCTATTGTACTGACTATCAACCTAAAAAATAATTGATTTTAGTTTTATCAACTAAAAAAAAGAACTATTTTTGCAACCGCTAAATTAACCTCTGACGAAGAAATCGTGAACGTTGTTTTACAAAATATAATAAATATTAAAATATGGAAGCTTTAATAAAGTTTGTACAAGACGAGTTTGTAACAAAAAAAGAATTTGCAGATTTTGCAGCAGGTGATACTATTACAGTGTATTACGAAATTAAAGAGGGAGAAAAAGTAAGAACTCAGTTTTTTAGAGGAGTTGTTATTCAAAGAAGAGGAGCTGGTCTTTCTGAAACTTTTACAATCAGAAAAATGTCTGGTACTGTAGGTGTAGAAAGAATTTTTCCTGTAAACTTACCTTCTATTCAAAAAATTGAAGTTAACAAAAGAGGTAAAGTTAGAAGAGCAAGAATCTTTTACTTTAGAGGTCTTACTGGTAAGAAAGCTAGAATTACTGAAAAAAGAAGAAAATAATTTTTCTTTATATAAAGTACAAAAAAGCGTTGTGAATTTTCACAACGCTTTTTTTAGTTAACAAATGTTGACAACTGTAGTTGATATCATGTTGATTTCTAATTTATTAATAATAATAATTACATAAAAAAGAATTTTATATTTACGTTCGCTTTTACAGCATTAACCAACTTATCAGTTTTCAAGAATTTATAATAAGTTGTAAATACCTAAAGTAACGTTCTTTATAAATATTGATTGCCTGAAAAAAATGTGTAGCGATGTTCATTTCTAAAATGATAGTTACCACTTAAAAAAGTTAATTATAAAAATAAGAAACTGTAAAAAGTACATTTAAAATAAGACAACAATAAAAGTGCAAAACTCGGATTTATAATTAAGGATGTTTCAAAAACTGAAATAGTTTACAACTTTTTTGTTAAACAAATAAATACAAGAATAAACCCTTGTCTGTTTGTTGCAATAAAAAATGTATAATTATTTCGAAGAAGCCATATCAGAACAAGTAATTGTTTGATATGGCTTTTATTACTTAAAAAAGAACACAAACAAGAAACAATTATTAATTACGCAAAAAAAGCAGTTAATTAATAAGATTTTACTATCATTTTTTTAATCTTAAATTCATAAATTTGTTCCGCTTTAAGCGAAAAGCATTTCGTATACTAGAAATACTTTTTTTTCTTAAATAATTTAAACAACTTTTTAATAGATATGGCTAAGATAATATACACAAAAACAGATGAAGCTCCTGCTTTAGCAACTCGTTCATTTTTACCAATTGTAAAAGCTTTTACGAAATCTTCTGATATAGAAATTGAAACAAAAGATATTTCTTTAGCATCAAGAATTTTAGCAAATTTATCTGAATACTTAACTGAAGACCAAAAAGTTGAAGATGCTTTAGCTGTTTTAGGTGAATTAGCAAAAAAACCAGAAGCAAACATTATTAAGCTTCCAAACATTAGTGCATCTGTACCACAACTAAAAGATGCTATTTCTGAATTACAAAATCTTGGATTTGCAATACCAGATTATCCAGAAGAAGTAAAAACAGAAGATGACAAAGCTGTATTAGCTTTATATAATAAAGTAAAAGGTTCTGCTGTAAACCCTGTTTTACGTGAAGGTAACTCAGACAGAAGAGCCCCAAAAGCAATTAAAAATTACGCTCGTAAAAACCCACATTCTATGGGAGCATGGAGCGCAGACTCTAAAACACATGTTGCAACCATGACTGAAGGAGATTTTGCTCATAACGAAAAATCTGTTACTATAGGTGATGCAACTTCTGTAAATATTGAATTCACAGGAACTAATGGAAGTAGTTTTTTACTTAAAAAAGGAATTTCTTTATTAGATGGTGAAATTATAGACGCAACTGTAATGAGTAAAAAAGTGTTACTTGCTTTTTTAGATAAAGAAATTACAGATGCTACAGAAAACAACATATTACTTTCATTACACATGAAAGCTACCATGATGAAAGTTTCTGATCCAATCATTTTTGGACATGCTGTAAAAACAAATTTCAAAGAATTATTTAAAAAACATGGAGATACTTTTAAAGAAATTGGTGTTGATGTAAATAACGGTTTTGGAAATTTATTAAGTAATCTTGATGAAGTTTCTGCAGAAAAGAAAACAGAAATTTTAGCTGATATTGATGCTATTCTTAGTAAGAATGCAGATTTAGCAATGGTGAATTCTGATAAAGGAATTACAAACCTTCATGTACCTTCAGACATAATTATTGATGCATCTATGCCAGCAATGATTAGAACCTCTGGTCAAATGTGGAATGCTGAAGGTAAATTACAAGATACAAAAGCAATTATTCCTGATAGTTCTTATGCTGGTATCTATACTGCAACAATAGACTTCTGTAAAAAGAATGGAGCATTCGATCCTACAACAATGGGAACTGTTCCTAATGTTGGTTTAATGGCTCAAAAAGCAGAAGAATATGGTTCTCATGATAAAACATTTGAAATAGCAGCAGACGGAAAAGTACAAGTTATAGATGCTAACGGAACTGTTTTATTAGAACATACAGTTGAAGCTGGAGATATCTGGAGAATGTGCCAAACAAAAGATTTACCTATTCAAGATTGGGTTAAGTTAGCTGTTTCAAGAGCAAGAGCTTCTAAAACACCAGCTGTTTTTTGGTTGGATGAAAATAGAGCTCATGATGCAGAAATTATTAAAAAAGTAAATACATATTTACCTAACCATGATACTTCTGGTTTAGATATTAGTATTTTATCACCAATAAAAGCTACTGAATTTACTTTAGAAAGAATTATAAAAGGAGAAGACACAATTTCTGTTTCTGGTAACGTTTTACGTGATTATTTAACAGATTTATTTCCTATTTTAGAGGTTGGTACTTCAGCAAAAATGTTATCTATTGTACCATTAATGAATGGCGGTGGTTTATTTGAAACTGGTGCTGGTGGTTCTGCTCCTAAACACGTACAACAATTTATTAAAGAAAATCATTTACGTTGGGATTCTTTAGGAGAGTTTTTAGCACTTGCTGTTTCTTTAGAGCATTTAGGTAACACAACAAACAACGAAAAAGCATTAGTATTAGCTGAAACTTTAGATGATGCAACCGATAAATTTTTAGATAACGATAAATCTCCTTCTAGAAAGGTTGGCGAGTTAGATAATAGAGGTTCTCATTTCTATTTAGCTTTATATTGGGCACAAGGTTTAGCAAATCAAAATAAAAATGAAGCTTTAAAGGCTGAATTCTCTGCTATTGCTAAGTCTTTAAGCGATAATGAAAAAAACATTGTTTCTGAACTTAACAACATCCAAGGAGGTGCTTTAAATATTGGCGGATATTATAATCCTACAGAAGATTTAGCTACAGATTCTATGAGACCTAGCAAAACTTTAAATAGTATTTTAGCTTAATTTAAGTTAAATTTTCTTAAAACATTAACAAAGAAGAGTGCTTTATAGCACTCTTTTTTTATTAGTTTTGAACTCCAAACAAACTAAAAACTAATGAATAAGAAAAAAATTGCAATTATTTCCGTAATTGCTGTGGTATTAATTTACCTAGCGTATAATTATTTTTCTACTTCTAACGAAGATGAAGTCTACTTAACTTCTAAAGTAAAAAAAGGCGATTTCATTAGTGAAGTTATTACTTCTGGTGAAGCGCAATCTACAAGTTTAAAAAAAATTAATGGCCCAGACAATCTTAGAAAATTTAGATTAAATAACCTAAAAATTCAAGATTTAGTTTCGGAAGGAACTATTGTTAAAAAAGGAGATTATGTTGGTAGATTAGACCCAAGTAGTGTTAATGAACAAATTTTAGATGCTCGTTTAAACCTGGAAACAGCTCAATCTAAATATACACAGCAACAATTAGATACTACCTTATCTTTAAAGCAAGAAAGAAACTCTATTAAAGATTTAAAATTTACAATGGAGGAAACTAAATTGGAATTAAAACAATCTATTTATGAGCCACCAGCTACTATAAAAAAATTAGAAATTAATCTAGAAAAAGCAAATAGAGGTTTAAAGGAAAAATTAGAAAACTACATAATTAAAAAAAGACAAGCCAATGCTAAAATGGTAGAGGTTGGCACTCAGGTTTCTAAAATAAATAAAAAACTTACCGATTTATTAGATCTATTAAAGTCTTTTACCATCTTTTCTAATGGAAACGGAATGATTACTTATGATAAAAATTGGGACGGTTCTAAAAAGAAAGTAGGATCATCTATTAGCCCTTGGAACCCAACAATAGCTAGCTTACCTGATTTAACCAAAATGGAATCTAAAACGTATGCAAATGAAGTTGATATTAGGAAAATTAAAAAAGACTTACCCGTAAAAATTGGTTTTGATGCGTTTCCTGATGTGCAAATGGAAGGAATTGTTACAGATGTTGCTAATGTTGGAGAAAAGAAAAGAGGATCTGATATTAAAGTTTTTCAGGTTTTAATAAAAATTAAAGGGTCTAATGATAATATAAGACCAGGAATGACTACTTCTAATAAAATCTTAACTTTTGAAAGAAAAGATGTATTAAGCATACCTTTAGAAGCCGTTTTCTCTAAAGACACAATAACATATGTTTATACAAAATCTGGTTTTTCTATTTTAAAAAAACAAGTTAAAATTGGAGACTCTAACAACGATTCTGTAATAATAACTGGTGGACTAACAGAAGATGATATAGTTTACCTAAATAAACCAGAAGGATACGACGCAACTCAAATAACTAAATTAAATTAGTTTTTTTATGATAGACAAAATCTACATAGAAAAATTAAAATCTAATTTTAGTGAAGCAGTACGTGTTATTCTTGCTAATAAAATTAGAACACTACTTACTTCTTTAGGGATAATTTTTGGTGTTGCTGCAGTTATTACTATGCTAGCAATTGGAAACGGAGCTGAAAAAGAAATTTTAGCACAATTAGAACTTGTTGGTGTAAATAACATCGTTATTACGCCTATTCCTGATGAAAAAGAAAATGAAAATGAAGAAGATTCTGAAGCAGGAGGTATTGTAGCTAAACGTTTTTCTAAAGGTTTAGATATGTTAGATGTTGCGAGCATAGAAAAAAACATCCCATCTGTAAAAACAGTAAGTCCAGAAATTGTTTTAGAAACTTATGTAATAAAAAAAGGAAGACAAAGTCCTGTAAAACTTATTGGTGTTTCTTCAGATTTCTTTTCAACATCAAATATTACTATAGAAAGTGGTAAAAATTTTTCTAACTCTCAAATTGAAAATTCTTTACCTGTTTGCATTATAGGAAAAAAAATTGAGAAAAAACTATTTACAGGAGAAAGCGCATTAGGTAAACAGATAAAAGTTAAAGATGTTTGGCTACAAGTTATTGGTGTTATTGAAGAAAAATTTATTTCAGAAAACGCACAAGAAAACTTAGGAATTAGAGATTTAAACCAAGATGTTTATATACCTATTCGAACTTTTTTAGTACGTTACAAAGATCGTAAAATAATAAGTGACAAACCGTTACCAGAAGGAAATGTTATGATTTTTGGTGATCAACAAGGACCTAAAAAGAAAATTCCTAGAGGAAATTATCACCAAATAGACAAATTAGTTGTTCAAGTTAACAACTCTACTGAGCTAAATGCCACGGCAGATGTTTTAAGTAGGATGTTAAAGAGAAGACATAATGATATGTTAGATTTTGAAATTTCTATACCAATTCAGCTTTTAAAACAACAACAGAAAACTAAACAGATTTTTAATATTGTACTAAGCATTATTGCAGGAATATCTTTATTAATTGGAGGAATTGGTATTATGAATATAATGCTTGCTTCTGTGTTAGAAAGAACTAAAGAAATTGGTATTATTAGAGCAATTGGTGCAACACAAGAAGATGTAATTTTACAATTTTTAACTGAATCTGTTTTAGTAAGTATTGGCGGTGGAATTATAGGAATCGTCTTAGGTGTTTTTGCCTCCTATATTCTTGAGATAACTACAGGAATTGAAACTATTTTATCTATAAATTCTATTTTACTTGCATTTATTGTTGCAACTTTAATTGGTCTTATTTTTGGTATTGCTCCAGCAAAATCTGCTGCAAGTAAGAGCCCTATTGAGGCTATTAGACATGAATAATTATAAGATAATTTACATTTAAACATAATCATTTAAGAATTACACAAATGAAAAAGATAATTATCCTATTTTGTTTTTTACTATCATTTTCTATTTTTAGTCAAAGACAAATTACATTAAATGAAGCAATAACTATTGCTCAAAAAAACTCTCCGGATTATAAAACTTTATTAAACCAAAATCAAGCTAGTTATTGGAGATATAGAAATTATAAAGCTAGTTTTTTACCCCAATTACGTTTAGACGCAACACTACCGCAATATTCTAATTCTGTAAATAGAATTACAAATGATAATGGACAAGATATTTTTGTAAGATCTAATCAATCTAGAATTGATGGCAACTTATCTCTAAACCAGAATATAGCATTAACAGGTGGTACTATTTCTTTTAGCACACAAGTAGAAAGAGTGGATTTTTATGGTGATAACGCTGCTACAGGATTTGCAGTGGTGCCTTTTTCTATAAATTATAGTCAAAATTCTCTTTTTTACAACGAATTTAAATGGAATAAAAAGATTGAACCTTTACTTTATGAGGAAGCAAAAAGAGATTTTATAGAAAATATGGAACAAATTTCTTTAAACACATCTAGAAGATATTTTGCTATGTTAAAAGCTCAGATGCAATCTAAAATTGCTAAATCTAACTTATCAAATCAGGATACATTATTTCAGATTTCTAAAGGTAGGTTTAAAATGGGAAAAATAGCAGAGAATGATTTACTACAAATAGAACTTTCTGTATTAAATTCTAGAAACGGAGTTACAACTAATGAAATTAATCTTAAAAGAACTTCACAAAACTTATCTAGATACCTTTCCTTAGACACAGAAAGCGTATTATTAAATATCCCAAAAGAATTATCTACTTTTACCGTTACTGTAAAAAAAGCCTTAGAAGAGGCTAAATCTAACAGAAAAGCTGTTATAGAATTTAGAAGACTGCGCCTGCAAGCAGAACAAAATGTGGCAGAAGTTAAAGGCAATAATAGATTGCAATTAAGATTAAATGCTAATTTTGGAATCTCACAACAAGGAAACGTTTTTAATGATTTATTTCAGGATTACAACCAACAACAAAATGTAACTCTATCTTTAGGTATCCCTATTTTAGATTGGGGCGTTTCTAAATCTAGAAGAAAATTGGTAGAAGCAAACAAAGATTTAGTAAATACAAATGTAGAACAAGACGAACAAGAGTTTGAACAAGAAATCTACTTACATGTTTTAAATTGGCAAAACCAAAGAAATTTTTTAGAAACTGCTAAAAAAGCTCAAGAAATAGCAACTAGAAGATATGATATTACAAAAAAAAGATTTGTACTTGGTAAAATAACAATTACAGATTTAAACTTAGCACTTCAAGAAAAAGACAGCTCTGTATTACAATATTTAAATTCTTTAGAAAAATTTTGGACAGACTACTATACATTAAGAAGATTAACTCTATACGATTTCATAAAAAACAAAAAAATAGAAGTTGAAGATATTGTTTATAACTAATCTTTACTTTTAAACATTATATATCATTTAAAACCTGTACTTTTGTTTAAACAAAAATACTTTATATTAAACAAAATGATTCACGTCAAAAAAATATTTTTTTTTATCTTCCTATTATCATTCTCTTCATTTAGCCAAGAAGAAGTTACATTAAGTGGTATCGTATATGACCAAAATAATAACGAAACTCTTTATGGCGTTTCTATTTATTTTCCAGAATTAAACTCAGGTACCACAACAAATGAATATGGTTTTTACTCAATTACAATTCCTAAAGGAACACATAAAATTCAAGTAAATTACATTGGTTTTACGACAATATCAAAATCAATTATTTTATCAGAAAAAACGACAAAAAATTTTAAACTTAGTGAAGAAGCAGAAAATTTAGATGAAATTGTTATTGAAAGTAATATAGAAAAGATAAATGTTAGAACTCCGCAAATGAGTGTTAACAAACTTACATCAAAAACTATAAAACAGATTCCAGTAGTTTTAGGTGAAGCAGACATCATTAAGTCTTTAATTCTATTACCTGGTGTTACAAGTGCTGGAGAAGGCGCTTCTGGCTTTAATGTTAGAGGTGGTGCAGCAGATCAAAACTTAATATTATTAGATGAGGCGATTGTTTTTAACTCTTCTCATCTACTTGGGTTTTTCTCTGTTTTTAATCCTGATGTAATAAAAGATGTAAAATTATATAAAGGCGGAATTCCTTCTCGTTTTGGAGGAAGGCTATCTTCTGTATTAGATATCTATCAAAAAGAAGGAAACAGCAAAGACTTTAATTTAACTGGTGGAATTGGTTTAGTTTCTAGTAGATTATTAGCAGAAGGACCAATAGAAAAAGAAAAAAGTTCTTTTGTTATTGCTGGTAGAGCTTCTTATGCTCATTTATTTCTACCTCTTTTCGACAATGACAATAAAGCCTATTTTTATGATTTGAATAGTAAAATTAATTATCGATTTAATGAAAGTAATAATGTTTTCTTATCTACATATTTTGGAAAGGATGTATTTGGAATTAACGACAGTTTTGTAAACACATATGGTAATACAGTTGTTAACTTAAGATGGAACCATTTATTTTCTGATAAATTATTTTCTAATTTATCTTTAATATATTCTGATTATTTCTACGGTATTACGCTTGATTTTGTTGGTTTCGAATGGGATTCTGGCATTAGAAATATTAACCTTAAGTATGATTTTAAACATTATATAAATAACAAATTCAAACTGAGTTACGGTATTAACAACATATACATTAAATTTAATCCTGGTGAAATTGCTCCAAATAGAGAAGATTCTGGAATTATAGCAGAAAAGTTAACTGATAAATACGCCAACGAATTTGCGGCTTATTTAGAAGCTGAGCAAAAGGTAAGTGACAAATTAACATTACAATATGGGGTTCGTTTTAGTAATTTTACACGTTTAGGCCAAAATGAATTAAACCTGTATGCGAATGATAATCCTGTTATTTTTAACGAACAGTTTAAAAAATATGAATCTGCAGATGCTATAGGAACTAAATCTTATAGTAGAACAGAATCTATTGCTAATTTTAATAATTTAGAACCTAGAGTTTCCTTATCTTATTTATTAAGTGATGAAGCTTCTTTTAAATTAAGTTATAATAGAATGGCTCAATACTTACACTTAATTTCTAACACTTCTTCTCCTACCCCATTAGATGTTTGGGCGCCAAGTGGCAAGTATATAAAACCACAATTACTAGATCAATTTGCTGTAGGTTATTTTAAATCTATAAAAAACGGAGATTATTCTTTAGAAACTGAAGCTTTCTACAAAGACATTAAAAACAGAATAGATTACATAAATGGAGCAAATTTAGTTGCAAATAACGAAATTGAAAGTATTATTTTAAATGGACAATCTAGAGCTTATGGTTTAGAAATTCTATTTAAAAAAAATGAAGGTAATTTTAAAGGTTGGTTAGCTTATACACTAGCTAAATCTGAGCAAAAAACTCCAGGAAGAAACGCAAATGAACCCGGTATAAACCAAGGTGAATGGTATAATACAGCTTATGATAAAACACATGATATTTCTATAAACGGAAGTTATGAACTATCAAAAAAATGGACTTTTAATGCTAACTTTCTATTTCAAACAGGGCAACCAACAAATTACCCAGTTGGTCAATATGAAATTCAAGGTTTAAATGTACCTATTTATGATGATAATAGAAGAAATGCAGATAGACTACCTGCTTACCATCGATTAGACATTTCTGCAACATTAACTCCAGAAAAAAATAAAAATAGACGATGGCAAGGTGAATGGATTTTTGGAATTTATAATTTATATGGCAGAGAAAATGCAGCTTCTATAAGTTTTAGCCAAAATAGAGAAACTTATAAAAACGAAGCAGTACAAACTTCTATATTTGGTTTAGTACCTTCAGTAACTTATAATTTTAAATTTTAAGAAATGATTAAAAAATATATTCTTCCCGTTTTATTCTTATTTACCATTGTAAGTTGCGAAAAAGTGATTAATGTTGAAGTTCCTTCTATAGAACCGAAATTAATAATTGATGCAAATTTTGAAGTTTTATTTAATAAGAACCAAATTACAGCAAACTCAATAGTAAAACTTAGTCTATCATCAGATTATTTTGATGAAGAAATTCCTGCTGTATCTAATGCTATCGTATTTTTAACAAACTTATCTAATAATACAATTATAAACTTTATAGATACTAATTCTGATGGTAATTTTGAACCTATAAATACATTTATACCTGCAGATGATATCATTTATGAGCTTACTGTAGTCTACAATAATCATACTTACAAAGGGAACGCATCTAAAGTAAAATCTACACCATTAACAAATGTAATTCAAGGTGATGACACATTATTTTCTGGAAAAGAAACAGAAATTGAAATTACTTTTAAAGATGAGCCCATTATAGAAAACTACTACTTATTTAACTTTGATCGAAATTTATTTTTATCAATTGATGACCGTTACTTTAATGGTTCAGATTATAATTTTTCTTTTTTTTATCAAGAAGAAGAAATTGAATTACCAGAAACTGTAACCATTAGAATGTCTGGAATAACAAAAGAATATTTTACTTATTTCGAAATATTAATTGGACAAAGTGGGCAAAATTCTGGTGGTCCTTTTGCTACTGCTCCTTCTTCTTTATTAGGAAATATGATTAACACAACAGAGGAAGATAATTTTCCTTTAGGTTATTTTCATATCTCGGAAACCGATACTTTTACAATACAATTAGTTGAAAAAGATTAAATAACTTGTTTAATTCTTTCTATTAGAACAATAGAAAAACTGTATTTTTGAAAGATGACTTTTACAAAAACTACAGAACAAGATTCTAAATACAATCATTTAGAAAAAATGTCTATATCTCAGTTATTAAATAATATTAATAATGAGGACAAATTGGTACCATTAGCTGTTGAAAAAGCTTTACCACAAATAGAAAAACTAACTAAACAAATAGTTGATAAACTTAAAATAGGTGGTAGATTGTTCTATATTGGAGCTGGTACTTCTGGTCGATTAGGTATTCTTGATGCTTCTGAATGTCCACCAACTTTTGGTGTGCCACATGAACTTGTTGTGGGTTTAATTGCTGGAGGAGATTATGCAATAAGAAAAGCTGTTGAATTTGCTGAAGATTCAACAAACCAAGGTTGGCTAGATTTACAAGAACATAATATTACAAATAAAGATATAGTTGTTGGAATTGCTGCTTCTGGCACAACACCGTATGTAATTGCTGCACTAAAAACTTGTAACGAAAACAATATCATTACAGGTTCAATTTCTTGCAACAAAAATAGCCCTTTATCTTTAACATCTCAATTTCCAATAGATGTAGTAGTTGGACCAGAATTTGTAACAGGTAGTTCTAGAATGAAAGCAGGAACAGCTCAAAAACTGGTACTAAACATGCTATCTACCACAACAATGATACAGCTTGGAAAAATAAAAGGAAACAAAATGGTAGACATGCAACTATCTAACAACAAGTTGGTAGATAGAGGTGAAAAAATGTTAGTAAAAGAATTAAATATCGACCAAGAAACGGCAAGAACATTATTGCAAAAATTTGGAAGTGTAAGAAATGCAATTCAAAATTATTCAAAATGAGTACAGATTTAGATTTATTAAGCAAAGGATTAATTCGATTAGGTATTTTGGTTTTTCTATTTATTTTATCACCTGTACTAATTACAATGGGTTTTAAAGGTTTAGATAAATTTAATGAAGCTCCTAAAATTTATTTTGTGTACTTATTAATTATCATAGGTTTTGCTACTTTAATTTTTACAGTGTATTTTGCTTTTAAAACATTTAAAGTGATAGGGAATTCCATTTTTAATAATAAATAAGAAAACTGAAAACAAACAAATTACATAAAGTTTTACATTGGGAATATTGGCCTTCTTCTATGTTTTATGTTCCTAATTTACCTTATGCTTTCTATTTGGCAGCTAAGGCAAAACATTCCGCTTTTTTTAGTGCAGTAAATCCGTCTATAAAAAGTTCTGGAAACGGAACAGAAAGTAAATACCAAACATTACAACTAGTACCAGAAAAATTTAAGCCAAAAAGTGTTTTACATACTTACAATTCTAATTTAGAAGATACATTTTTAGCAATTAAAAAAGAAGGAATAACTTATCCTTTAATTGCTAAACCAGATATTGGTTTTAGAGGTTTACTAGTACAAAAAATAAATTCTGAAAAAGAATTAAGAACGTATTTAGAAAAGTATATTATAAATATAATTATACAAGAATATGTTAGTTGTAAGAATGAAAGTGGTATTTTTTATCACAGAAATCCGAATGAACAAAAAGGCACAATTTCTTCAATTACTTTAAAAAAATTTCTTTGTGTTACAGGTAATGGTATATCAACTCTAGAACAATTAATTTTATTAGATGTAAGAGCAAAATTATATTTTAGTTTACTATTAGAAATTCATAAAGAAAAATTAAAAACGATTCCAAAAAACAATCAAATTATACAGCTTTCTGTTATTGGAAATCACTCTAAAGGAACCCAGTTTATTAATGGAAATCATCTAATATCTAAAAAATTAGAGCAAACTTTTGATGCTTTAAGTCACCAAATACCTGGTTGGTTTTATGGTAGAGTTGATTTAAAATACAATGATTTTTCTGAAGTTGAGAATGGTAATAATTTTAAAATAATAGAAATAAACGGAATTATATCTGAGCCTACTCATATTTATGATGCTCAAAATTCATCTTATTTTACTGCTTTAAAATCGATTAGAACTCATTGGAAATTACTGTATCAAATTTCTAAAACCAACCACGAAGAGCATCAAATTCCTTATAAAAGTTCCAAAAAGTTTATATCAGAAATGGTTGAACTTAGAGCTTATACAAAAAAAGTAAAATTAGTTTCTAGATTATAAAAAATGTTAAACAATAAGGAAATAAATTCTGATGGAATAATAATCATATTATCGTATCCTGATACTGTTGTTAGACCTGCATATTGGGAAACTTTAAGTAGCTTTTGGCCCAAAATAGGCATTGGAAGTAAACATGCTGTACAAGCAGGACACTCTGCTTTACTATTAATTAAAAAAAACTCTCCCGAAATTAAGTACTTCGATTTTGGTAGATATATTACTTCTTATGGAAATGGACGAGTTAGATCTTACGAAACTGACCCTGAACTATATATTCCTTTAAAGGCTACTTTTAATAGTAAGTCTTTAACAAACCTTGATGAAATATTATTATGGCTAGAAAAACATCCTGAAAAAACACATGGAGAAGGAAGATTAATTGCTAGTGTTAATCATCAAATAAATTACAATAAAGCACTTAACTTTATTCATACTTTAATTGATAAAAAAGAGTTTCCGTATGGAGCTTTCTTAAAGAAAGGCAGTAATTGCGCTAGATTTGTAACGGATACTATTATTAATTCGTGTACTAAAAAAAGAGTTCAATTAAAGCTAAAAAGTTCTTATTTATTAACACCAAGTCCTATTGGAAACACTATAAAAGGAAAAACTTCGAAGGAAGTTTATACCGTAAAAGACCAAAAAGTTAAAGAATATAAAAATAGATCTATATTAAAAGAATACAACGCTTCTTTTTTTAAAAAATTTAATACAGAACTTAATTTAATTGGAACCGAGTTACCTAACACTAAATTATTTGATCTAAACAACGGAACTTGGTTATCTGGTATTGGTAGCGGTGCTTGGTTTAAAGTTGAAGAAAAAATTAACAATTTAGAATATAGAATTTCTAGATACAACACTAATGGAAAAAAAGATTTCGAAAGTGTGTTTATTATTGATAACACTTCATTTGACCTTAATTTAAGTCATCAATTTAAACACCCATCCAATTGTAAAGAAGTACATATAAGGCAAAATGAAATAAATTATACTTTTAAATTGTTAAATACTTAATTTACCCAACTTCTTGCTTCTTAGGTGTTGTAGGGTTAAATCCAAAATCTGCATCTGGCAATTCAATTCCTAGTTGATAAATAAGATAACCTACACTCGCATAATGATGAATTGCATGACTTTGTGCTTGCATTAATGCAGCTTCTAGTGTAGTATTTACCGTTATTTTACCAGAACCTAAATCATCTGAGACTGTAATTTCAGATTTTAAATTATTATTAGACATTGCACAAACTTGATCAATTACTTCATTAAAATAATCTATTCCTACAGTTGTTTTTTGCTCTGCTAATTCGTTTCTTTTTCTAATAGTTAAATCTATATTCTCATTCTTAAAACCGATTAAAACACAAGAAAAAACGTCTAAAACATGACGCATATGACAACCAATACTAGAATAATAGGGTGCAATAGAATTATTAGAATATTCATTATCTGAAATATTATTTAATAAATTAACACCTCTTTTTAAGTTTTTTTCTATTGCTTCTATCATGTAAAAATCGTTTCTTAGTAAGTCGTATAAATATAGATAATTATACTATAAAATCTATTATTTTTTATTTTTCTTAAATCCAACTAAAACATTTTTTAACCAGTAAAGAAAATATCAATTCCAATAAATAAAACTAAGATCTATAATTTTTGGCACACTCTTTGAAAATATATTAACAAATGCGGATGTCGAAAAGCAATTAGAGTAGACAAAACCCATAAAACCATATATTATGAAAAAAGGTGTACTTATTTTACTAGGAATGATTCTGATGGTTTCTACTGTTGAAGCTAAAGAAAGCGAAAAAATACCCAACAGAATTAGGGTAGACTATTCATACAATAACGCTGTAAATTTTATTGAACGTGGAATTGAATTTCACATTTTTACAAACGGAGATTTTGATTTTGATACTCAGTTTAATAATTCTTATAGTAACGATAGATATAATAAAAATAACTCCGTAAAAATTAATAGAGATTACAAAGGAAGAATTAGAAGTGTTGGAAACGTTTATATAAACTATGACTATAGTGGAAATGTTACCCGAATTGGTAATACATTCATGAAATATTATAGAGGAAGACTTACCAATGTTGGTGATTTACGTATAAGCTATAATAGAAATGGGTATCCAGTATTTTACGGAAACGTTAAAGATTTTTATTACAATGATGGAATTAGGTTTAATATAAGTTTTGGTGATATTTGTAATTATAATGATACTTATTTTTACAGAAAAGATTTTAGAAATAATTATTCAAGATTTAGAGAAGACAATAATTTTTATTATTACAAAGCAAAACCAAATGCAAAAATAGGAAAAAGAAGTACTATTTTAAAAAGAAGAAAACCTGTTACTAAAACTGATAGAAGACAAACAATAAACAGAAATTCTAGTAATTCTTATAGAAAGCCAAGTGCTACTAATAATAGTCTAAGAAATGATACAAGAAGAAATAGTACATTTAATAAAACAGATAAAAACACTAGAAATTTAAGAACTGATAAAAGTAATAGAACTACAAATAATTCTAAAATTAAAAAAAATAATAGAATTGAAAATGAGTTTAAAAAAACTAGAATTTTAAGCACAAAAAAAAACAGTAAAAAAGAGCCAATTACCAGAAAAAGAAGATTTTAAATAAAAGGATCCCTATTTAAAAATAGGGATCCTTTTATTTAAATTAGGGTGTTTTTCCTGTTGGATAATAGAAATACTATTTATACTTTTGGTATTCCCCCATAAACAAAACTTAATTTTGTTAACCATTAGCCCTCATTAATTTTTAATGAGGGCTTTTGTTATCTAATAAGTTTTCTATATTTAATACGCTTAGGCATTAAATCTCCTCCCAAACGTTTCTTCTTATTCTCTTCATATTCAGAAAAACCTCCTTCAAAGAAATACACTTCACTATTACCTTCAAAAGCAAGAATATGTGTACAAACTCTATCTAAAAACCATCTATCATGAGAAATAATTACTGCACAACCAGCAAAATTATCTAAACCTTCTTCTAATGCCCTAAGTGTATTTACATCTAAATCATTTGTTGGCTCATCTAATAAAAGAACGTTTCCTTCTTCTTTTAATGTCATTGCTAAATGCAGTCTATTTCTTTCACCCCCAGAAAGTGTATTTACTTTTTTGTTTTGTTCACTACCAGAAAAATTAAAACGGCTTAAGTAAGCTCTAGAGTTTACTTGCTTTCCTCCCATCATTACTAAATCTTGACCATCAGAAAAATTCTCCCAAATTGTTTTTTCTGGGTTTATATCTGAATGTGCCTGATCTACGTATGCAATTTTAGCAGTTTCACCAACACTGAAGCTTCCAGCATCAGCTTTTTCTTCACCCATTATCATTTTAAAAATTGTTGTCTTACCAGCACCATTGGGTCCAATAATACCAACAATACCTGCTTGTGGTAAATTAAACTCTAAATTATCATATAATAATTTTTCACCAAAAGCTTTAGAAACACCTGTTGCTTCAATTACATTTGTACCTAAACGTGGTCCGTTTGGTATGTAAATTTCTAGCTTTTCATCTGTTTGCTTCTGATCTTGACTCATTAACTTGTCGTAATTCTTCAAACGAGCTTTTTGCTTTGTTTGACGACCTTTGGCACCTTGACGAACCCAATCTAATTCTCTTTCTAAAGTTTTCTGATGTTTAGAAGCAGTTTTGCTTTCTTGAGCCATTCTCTTAGATTTTTGATCTAACCACTCTGCATAATTCCCTTTCCAAGGAATTCCTTGTCCTCTATCTAATTCAAGAATCCAACCAGCAACATTATCTAAAAAGTATCTATCGTGTGTTACTGCAATTACTGTCCCTTTATATTGGGCTAAATGGTGTTCTAACCAATGTACAGATTCTGCATCTAAGTGATTGGTAGGTTCATCTAATAATAAAATTTCTGGCTCTTGTAATAATAATCTACATAAAGCAACACGCCTTTTTTCACCACCAGAAAGTACTCCAATTTTCTTATCAGAATCTGGAGTTCTTAAAGCATCCATTGCAATTTCTAATTTGGTATCTAATTCCCAAGCATTTGCAGCATCAATTTTATCTTGTAATTCTGCTTGTTGCGCCATTAGTTTTTCCATTCTATCTGCATCAGAATACACCTCTTCCAAACCAAACATATCGTTGATTTTGTTATATTCATCAAGAATAGCAACAGTTTCTGCAACTCCTTCTTTTACAATTTCTAAAACTGTTTTTTCTGGATCTAATTGCGGTTCTTGTTCTAAATAACCAACTTTATAACCTGGAGCAAAAGTAACATCACCTTGATAATTTTTTTCTACTCCAGCAATAATTTTTAGTAAAGTTGATTTACCAGATCCATTTAAACCTAAAATTCCAATTTTTGCTCCATAGAAGAAACTTAAATAAATATCTTTTAAAACTTGTTTTCCTGTAGATTGATAAGTTTTAGACAACTTATTCATCGAAAAGATTACTTTCTTATCGTCGCTCATTATACTATATTTTTAATTTTATTTGAAAATTGTAGTTTTTTATACTCTTCCTTTTAGTGCATTGAAAACCCATGCAATACAGAAGAATCCAATTCCTACCGTAGCAAAGCCCCATCCAGCAACATCTTCGTATCTATAAGCACCCATTAAAATTAAAACAACACCCATAATAATCATTAAAAAAGTCGCCCAACCAAGGACAGTATTTTTATTCATTCCCATATTT
>CAJQQH010000118.1 GCA_905480405.1 uncultured Polaribacter sp.
TGATGATCCAGATTTAATAGATGCAACAGGTGGATACAATTTTGGTTGTTATATTGAGTCATTAAATCCTAAAAAAGCGCAAATGTGGTTGGATGCTGGATTGAAAAAAGATTGGGTAATTCAAAAATTAAACAAACATAAAATTTTACATATAGCACATTTACAAAAATTCCTTAAAAAATACTCAGGTCAAACAGTAGAGGTTACTGCGGTAAGAGATTATGGTTCTAAGGTATTTGAGGTGACTATTCCATAAGTGAATTATATCTTTTTTATTCTAAAAAAAAATCAAACTCAATAAATTAAAATATATTTTTATGAAAAAGATTACTAATTTTTTAATCATTTCGACAGCTTTTGCTGTTATGTTAGCCATCTTTTTTAAAGAAAATAAAGGAGTTACTAAAGAAGAATTTAAAACGTTGATGGATAATCATCCAATACAAGAAAGGTTAAAACTATCAAAATCAGAGAGAAAAAAAGCAGGAATTCCACCAAATAGGTATTTCGATGATCAATATTTATTAGAGATGAATCCTGCCACAGGAAAAACAAATCCTGAAAATATTCAAGCAATAATAGAAGAAGAAAGAAATTCCAAATTATTAAGGAATTCTGCTAAATCACCTGGTGAAACTTCAGAGAATGCTTGGGTAGATAGAGGACCAAATAATATTGGGGGTAGAACTAGAGTTGTTTTTTATGACCCTAATGATGTCAACGGAAAAAGGGTGTTTGCAGGAGGAGTAAGTGGAGGTTTATGGGTAAACGATGATATTACTGATGCATCTTCTTCTTGGACTCAAGTAGGAATAGATGAAAACTTAGCAATTACTTGTTTTGCTATAGACCCAAACGATTCTAACACTTGGTATGTTGGTACTGGAGAGGCATATACGCATAATGATGGTACAGGAAATGGAGCATGGTATACCACAGATGGAGGAGCTACTTGGTCTGTATTATGGTCTGTAAACCTGAATCAAGGGAGAGGAAGACGACCTTACTTCTTTAATGAAATTGTAGCTTGGGATAATAATGGTACAACCGAAGTTTTTTTCTCTTTAGATGGTTGGCTAGATTATGATTATGTTGGTTTTAACGCCTCTGGTTGGTATAAAATGGAAAATGGAAATATAGATCAAATAGAATTTGATGTTGATGGAGGAACAAGAGCATATGTTTTTAGTGATGTAAAGGTAGCAGCAGATAATTCTCTGTGGTGTGCTACAAAAAAGAATAGATGGAGTACTGGTGGTGGAGAGATATATAGAACTACTGATGGAGAAAATTTTACACAGAAATATTCTTTAGCTACAGGAGATAGAGTAGAACTTTCTGTATCTAAAACAGATGCTAATGTAGTGTATGCTTTGGTGGAGGAAGGGAATTCTACAGGTGTTAGAATTGTTAAAACCACAGACGGAGAAAACTTTACGGTGCTACCAGAACCGGCAGATGTAGATACTGGAATTGATCCAGATCACTTTACAAGAGGTCAGGCTTTTTTTAATTTAATGATAGAGATTGATCCTACAGATGATGATATTGTTTATGTAGGAGGAATAGATTTATTTAGATCTGAAACTGGGGGTTTATCTTGGAATCAAATTTCTAAATGGTCTAATAATAATAATTTAGCAAATTTAGATGTATCATTAGTACACGCAGATCAACATGCACTTGTTTTTGATCCTTCTGACGCTAATAAAGGAATATTTGCTAATGATGGAGGTGTTTACTATTCCTCAGATTTGTCAAGTGCTTCATCAAGCAAAACGGCAATAGTTGCCAGAAATAACAATTACAATATAACGCAATTTTATTCTGGAGCTATTGGTCCAGATCCTGAAAATGAGATGTTATTAGGAGGAGCACAAGACAATGGTTCTTTATATGTTGGGAATACGACGAGTGGTACTAATTCATTTACTAGAATTTTATCAGGTGATGGAATTGCTACTTTTATAGATAAAGATGAAGAATATTTAATAGTTTCTTTTGTATATAATGTTTATGATGCTTATTTATTACCTATAACTGGTAATAGTGTAAGTATACCAATTAGATATGATACTTCTAGAGGTTCTTTCGCTAACGTTGCAGATTTAGATGATAATTTAGATATTTTATATGTAAATGGTTCATCAGATGGAACTTATAGGGTTTCACGATTTACGGATTTAACTTCTGGTGATGCAGGGGCAGGTAGTTTTGCTAATATTAATTTTATAAACAGTGAGCCTACTGCTATTAAAGTTTCTCCGTACACTACTGATAGTACTACATTATTTGTAGGAACGGAGACAGGGGCAATTGTTAAGATAGAAAATGCTGATGACGATAGTTTTGGTAGTAATAGTCTTACTTATACAAATTTAGATGTAGATGGAATGATTAATACAGGTGCAATTTCTAGTATAGACTTTGGTGATAACGAAGATGAAATATTGGTAACATTTCATAATTATGGTGTAAATAATATTTATTACACTTCTGATGGTGGAGCTAATTGGGCTGAAAAAGAGGGAGATTTTGCAGACATTCCTGTAAAAGCTATAATGATGAATCCTATGGATAAAGATGAAGTAATTATAGGAACAAATTATGGAGTTTGGCAAACAGATAATTTTACGGATGAAAGCCCAGAGTGGGTACATTCTCAAAACGGAATGTCAAGTGTAAAAGTAACTTCGTTTGAATTAAGAGAAGCCGATAATACAGTATTAGCGTCTACTTATGGTAGAGG
>CAJQQH010000119.1 GCA_905480405.1 uncultured Polaribacter sp.
ATAATGCTTGTGTTGCCTTTAAGAAATTAGAGGAATAGCGTATGAATTTTATTCGTAAAATAGTTAAATCTCGATCTCAAGAAGATCAAAAATTACGTAGCGAATTAAAAGAATTACTTAACTTTTCTCCGAGAACAATTAATAAGTATAAAAAAGCATTTACACATAGATCTGTGCAAATGCTAGATAAAAATGGTATACCCATTAATTATGAGCGCTTAGAGTTCTTAGGAGATTCTATTTTGGGCTCTGTAATAGCCGCTTATTTATACAAAAAAGTACCAACTGGTACAGAAGGGTATCTTACTCAAATGCGCTCTAAAATTGTTAGTAGAGAGCATTTAAATGAATTAGGTAAAGATTTAAATCTGATTCGTTTTGTAAAAAGTAATATAGATCAAGCAAATGTAGGCGATAATATTCATGGTAATATTTTTGAAGCATTAGTTGGCGCTATTTATTTAGATAGAGGATATAAGTATTGTCAAAGGTTCATTTACGAAAATGTAATTGTTCCTTATGTTGATATAGAGAAGCTAGAAGGAAAAATAACTAGCTATAAAGGCCTAATTATAGAGTGGTGTCAAAAACAGAAGAAGACGTATAAATTTGATACGTATGAGGATTCTGGGAATCAATCTATAAAGCACTTTAGTGTTAAGATTAGTATTGATGGTGAGCAAATAGCAAAGGGTAGAGCAACTTCCAAAAAAAAGGCAGAAGAACAAGCTTCGAAGAGAGTGTACTTCGTATTCCAGAAACAAATTTCAGAAAGCTAGATACGACAACGTTTTCGTTAATATTCCTGCAAAATTCATAAACAATTAGTAATTTAGCATCGTAAAGATGAACTAAAACTAATTACTATTTATGCAAATTCATTCATTAGGTTTAGATGATTTCTGTGAAGACGAATATTCTTTAATTGGTATTCATACAGCACTAGAAGATTTTAAATTAGCCTATTTATTGAATAGAAATTTAGGAACAAGTTTTTACAAATCAAGAGAAGATTTAAAATTTGAAGATCAGCAAAAAAAGGCATGCTTTTCAATTTTTAATTACGCTAGTACAAAGTATGATTATGATTGGTTTTTAATTGCGAATAGCTCTAAAAGAGAAAACCAAACAGAATCAAATGAACTTCTATTAACATCTGAGACAAAGACATATTTAATACCAGAAAAAAAAAAGGTAGATTTTTTTATTAAAATTTCTGGAGACTTAAAATATAGTTATGTAGCAGAAATAGTAGATAAAATTAAAAAAATAGATCAAATAATAACTTCTTATTCAATTGATAAGAAAACATTAAAGTCTAAAGACTTTTTAATATTTTAAATATGCAATATAATAATAAAACTAAGATAGTTGCAACCTTAGGGCCAGCAACAGACACGAAAGAAATTTTAACAGAATTAGCCAGAAATGGAGTTAACGTTTTTAGAATTAACTTTTCTCATGCAGATTATGAAGATGTAAAAAGAAAAGTAAAAATTATAAAAGAGATAAATGCAGAAAAAGGGTATAATATTGCTATTTTAGGTGATTTACAAGGTCCTAAGTTACGTGTAGGCGTTATGGAAGATGGTGTAGAGTTAGAAGATGGTAGTACATTTACATTTACTACAGAAAAATGTATTGGTACCAAAGAGAAAGCGTTTATGACTTACCAACGTTTTCCTAAAGATGTAAAAGTAGGAGAACATATTATGGTAGATGATGGTAAACTTTTGTTTGAAGTTATATCTACTAATAAAGAAAATGAAGTAGTTGTTAAAGTTATTGTAGGAGGCCCTTTAAAATCTAAAAAAGGAGTTAACTTACCAAACACAGCAATTTCTTTACCTGCTTTAACAGAGAAGGATATGGAAGATGCGGTATTTGCAATAGAGCAACAAGTAGATTGGATGGCATTATCCTTTGTAAGAACACCAGAAGATTTAAGAATGTTACGCGATTTAATTGCACAACACTCAGATTATAGAATTCCTATTATAGCTAAAATAGAGAAGCCAGAGGCAGTTAAAAACTTAGATGCATTAATACCTTATTGTGATGGATTAATGGTTGCACGTGGAGATTTAGGTGTAGAGATTCCAATGCAAGAAGTTCCTTTAATTCAAAAGAAATTAGTTAGAAGAGCTAAAAGAGCAAGAATTCCTGTAATTATTGCAACTCAAATGATGGAAACAATGATTGATAACCCTGTGCCAACAAGAGCAGAGGTTAATGATGTTGCCAATTCTATTATGGATGGTGCAGATGCAGTAATGCTTTCTGGAGAAACTTCTGTAGGAAAACACCCAATTAGAGTAATTCAAAAAATGTCTGAGATTATTAAGGCAGTAGAAAACTCTAAAATGATTAAAGTACCACATGAAGCACCACATATTAGAACGAATAGATTTGTAACAAAATCTATCTGTCATCATGCAGCAATGATGGCAAATGATACAGATGCAGCTGCAATTTGTACATTAACAAATAGTGGTTATACTGCATTTCAAATTTCTGCTTGGAGACCTAGAACACACGTTTTGGCTTTTTCTACAGAAAAAAGAATCTTAGGTAAGTTAAATTTACTTTGGGGTGTAAAAGCGTATTACTATGATAAAAACCTTACTACAGATGATACTGTAGAGGATATTAATAAAATAGTAAAAGAAAAAGGATATGTACAGTCTGGTGATTTAGTTATTAATTTAGCGTCTATGCCAGCAGAAGCAAGAGGAATGGTAAATACATTACGTGTTTCTGAAATAGAATAATATAAATGTATTTTTATAAAAAAAGAGCTTTCTAATTAGAAAGCTCTTTTTTTATGTATTTTTTTTACTAAATTTTTAGTTTTTTACTTATTATAATTGCATCATTTGTAACAAATGGCATTGGCATCATTTCTTCAGATCTAGGTTTTATAGAGAAGCTTGAATTTGTTAGTAAATCAAAAGAAACCTCGTTTAAAATAAGATCTAAAGGTTTTTCTTTATCGATACTAAAAGAAAGAGTTACATTTTTATCTGTATTAGCCATAAAATAGACTAAAACGGTACCATTTTCTACAGTATAATTTTTACCATTATTAACAATAGCATCATTAACTTTAAATTGTTTTAAGGTAATTTTATTATTAGTGATTAATTCAAACTTATTTACTTCTCTATTTGGTGTAATTATCACTTCTAGAAAGCGGTTGTTACCTATAATAGTATCAAAATCAATACTGATTTCTGAAGATGAAATGTTTTTATAATCTGTTTTTTTGTAATACTTAAAACGTGTATTGTATTTACTTTTAGTTTCAGCAATTTTTAAACTTCCTTTTGTAGCCGTTTCATCAAAAAATTGTTCTGTATAACTATCTAAAGTATGATTGTAAGTTCCAAAATATGCTGTTTTATTATCAGAATCCTGAATGTAAACAGCGCTATTTGGTTTTTTGTTATCAATAGAAAAACCACTATTATACGTTGCTATTCCAAAGAAAAGAACCATTAAAAATCCACTTAATTTTAAAATCCATTTAGATTTTTTTTGATGAAAAGTAAATATCATCAATCCGAAAATTAAAGCTATAATAGTACCGCTTATAAATAGATTTTTTAAACCTAAACCAACAGGAAACATTTTTATTAGAGGTGCAAAAATGTAAATTGTAGGTATAGTTAATACTGTAAATAAGATACGTTTAGAGCGTTCTTCTAAATCCATAAAAATAGAAATTGCTAAAATGAATAATGCAGAGTATACAGGAATAATAAAAAAACCAACACCTTTTAAGTAGATAGAAATTAACGTATTAATAATAATCCAAACAAAGATTGGAGCAATTAGTAAGTTGGTAACTTTTTCCTCATTAGAAAAATGTTTGTAGCTTTTTAATAAAAGCCATAGGTTTAAGAATACAAAAGCAATTATATAAGTATAACCGTTATAGGTAAATCCATGAAGTATGTCTTGGTATTGTGGATGAATTATTAATAATAACTTCCATAAACCAAAAGACAATCCGCCACATAAAATTAATGAAGTAAGAAAGGGAATAAATCCTTTTAAACTATTTTTTATTGATATTTTACCTAAAGACAACCCGAAGAATAATAAAATTATAAAAAGTGCAATTGCAATAACCAACATTGGTAAAACCCACGAAAAAGGATAAGTTAAAAGCCTTGAAAATGGGAAATTTACATAAACGAAGTCTTCATTAGAGTTTAGGTTATTTAAATCGGAGTTTGCAAAGTAATTTAAACTTGTAGTTAAGTAATCTGCCTGTTGTAAAAGAGTTTCTCTATCTAGTCTTTGGTAAGTATCTTGTGCTGTGTGATAATCGAAATGATCTCCAATAAAAGCAAAATTGAAACCATTAATGTTTGCATCTTGTCTAAAAACCGTTAGATCTGTATCGTTAGGTAGTTTTTTATAAATACTATACATTAAAGAGTTTGCAACAGGAAAATTTGGTTTTGCAGCTAAAAACTCTGATAATAATTTACTGTTCTTACCATCGGTTTCCATTAACATATAACTTGGTCCGCCACTTCCTCTGGCTTCAAAATTTAAAACCAAGCCAATATCTTCTTTCCAAGAATGTGCGTCTACAAATGCTTGCGCACCTAATAAACCTAGCTCTTCTGCATCAGATATTAAAATAATAATATCATTTTTTGGTGTTTCATTTTTTGCTAAAAATGCTCTAATTCCTTCAAGAATTGTAACTACACCAGAACCTGCATCACTTGCGCCAACAGAAGAATGTGGATTTGAATCGTAATGAGAAAGTAACATTAACGCTTTTCCGTTGCCAGAACCCTTTAAACGTGCTATAATGTTTTCTGCAGTTGTGGCAGCAAACCATTTCTTATTAACTGCAGTCTGGGTTTGTATTTCAACTTCGAATCCTATTTTAGTTAATTCTTTCGCAATATAATTTTGAACATTTTTATGTGCTTTAGTACCCACAAAATGTTGCTCTGAGCTAATATTTTTAAGATGATGAAGTGCGTTATTTAAAGAAAAGTCTGTAGCTATTTTAGATTTTTCTTTAGATAAAGAAGGTTTAGAGTCAGAAAAACTCCAATAAATAACAGCAACAACGATAAGGACTGATAGGATAGATGATACTTTTTTCATTCGAATTAAAAATTTCTATAAATGTAAGAAATAAAAAAACTTTGTTAAAATGATTGAATAAAAGGTAAATTTCTGTAAATTTAAAAACAACTTAAAACTAATTAAATATGGGGATTAAAAGCTTTCAAGGAAAAAGAGATGATACGCAAGGGAAGAATGAGGAACAAATTTTAGTTTCTGATTATATGACTAAGAAATTAATAACCTTTAAGGCTGATGATTCTTTAGATCATGTAATTAATTTATTGATTAAAAATAAAATTTCTGGTGGACCTGTTGTAAATGATGATAATGACTTAATCGGTATAATTTCTGAGACAGATTGTATAAAACATATCTCTGAAAGTAAGTATTATAATATGCCTTCTGATACTAATAATACGGTTGGTAAATATATGGTTACCGACGTAGATACTATAGATAAGGATATGAATATTTTTGATGCAGCTTTTAAATTTATTAGTTCACATAGAAGAAGATTTCCTGTTGTAGAAAATGGTAAGTTAATTGGTCAATTAAGTCAGAAAGATGTTTTAAAGGCTGCAATAAAAGTAAAAGGTAACACTTGGAAATAGGTAGTTATTTATTTAAAGATAAAAAACGAGCCACTGATGGCTCGTTTTTTTTATCAAAAATGGGTGTTTTTTTGATGGGTAATTATTGAATTTACTTATTATATTTTAAAATTTTTAATATAACTTTTTTTGTTATTATAAACGATAACTTTATAATCTCCTTTAATCTCTTTACTTAGTTTATAAGCTCTATTTAGAATTGTATTACTGTTTACAATTTCTTTATAAACTTCTTTGTTATTATAAAATAGTACAATTCGTGTAGGTTTTTCATCAAAAGAAATTTTAGAAATCATTAAAACATTTTCTTTAGTTCTAATTACTGGTTTAAATATTTTTTTTTCAGAACTCTTATTAAAGATTACTTTATTGCTTAAAACCTCTATAGTGTTTATAAGTATTTCAAAATCTTTATTTAACTCTACAGTATATTTTCCGTTATTTAATTTAGAAAAATCAAATGTTTTAATAAGTTTACCATATTTAGAAATTAATTCTGAATGTAATTGAACTCCGTTTTTATCTTTAATAATTAAAAGATTTCCTTTTTTAACATTCTTAAATACAATTTTTACTTTTTTTGCATCTACTTTAGTGTTAAAATCTTTGTCGTTGTTTGCGTAGTTAAATAATGTTCCTAACATAAATACTACTACCAATACTCTTTTTTTAAATGTTTTCATAATATAAATTTTAACGATTTATACTGCAAATATATAATGGTTATTAAGTTCTGAAAACAACAAAATTGGCATATTTATATGTAATATTATCTGTAAAATTATTGTTAACTAATTATTAAGTTAATATAGAATATATTATGGTTAATTTTATATAGTTGTTTTATTGCTTTTTAAGGTTATATACTGTTTTACTAATAAAAGATTTTTAATAATTGTATGGGTTACATAATATTCCTTCTCCTGGTTTAGTTTTATCCTTTTTAATAATTTAAAATGAAACTTATCTTTCTTAAAGTGCATAAATTATGTTTATGATTTAAGTTGTAGGTAATAACGTAAAAAGAAGCACTAAATTCTTGTAATCTGGTTTATGAATATTAATTATTACACGTTATAAAATAGGTGTATAAAAAAAACGAGCCAAAAATGGCTCGTTTTTTACATCAAAAATGTGGTTTTTTTGATGAGCAGTTAACAAATTTGCTTTCTTAAATTTTAAAGTTTTTACTATAGCTTCTATTATTACTGTAAACAATAGCTGTGTACTCTCCTGTTATATCTTTGTTTAGTTTATAAACTCTATTTAAAACAGTATTATTTTCAATAGTTTCTGTATAGATAATTTCGCTGTTATAATAAACTACTACTTTTAAAGGTTCTTTATTAGAATTAATTTTAGAAATCTTTAAAATATTCTCGTTATTACTAATTATTGGTTTAGCAATTACTTTGTTATCGTTATTATTAAAAAAAACTCTATCATTTTTTACATTTATAGTTTTTACTATAATTTTAAAATCTTTATTTAATTCAATAGTATATGTTCCGTCTATTAAAGAAGATAGGTCAAAAGTTTTATTTAAATCACCTATTTTAGTTACTGTTTCAGAATGTAATTGAACTCCGTTTTTATCTTTAATAGTTAAAAGATGTCCTTTTTTAACATTTTTAAACTCTACTCTTACTTTTTTAGCATTTACTGTTTTGCTGTTAATTTCGTTTCCGTTGTTTGCGTAGTTAAATAATGTTCCTAACATAAATACTACTACTAATACTAATCTTTTATTTGTTTTCATAATCTTGTGTTTCAATATTTATACTGCAAATTTATGGCAGTTATAGATGTATGAAAACAACACAATTGGTAAATTTATGTTCTATTTTAACTGTAAAGCTAATGTTAAATAGGTGTTAAGTTAATATAACATACAATTAAGATAATTTTATATAGATAATCCTTTTTTTGTATTGTATTTTTGCAATTGATATGATGCAGATAAAACCCACACTAGAAAAAATAACACCTAATTTTGGTAGTTCTTTATTAGTGAAAAAACACGTAGAGTTTTTAAAAACAAATACACCTTTTTGGCACTTTCACCCAGAAATAGAATTGGTGTATGTAAATAAAGGAAAAGGAAAAAGGCATATTGGTAACCATATAAGTTACTTTAATAATAGTCAGTTAGTATTAATAGGTTCTAATTTACCACATGTAGGATATTTAGACCGTTTAACAACCAATGGTTCTGAAACCCTAATTCAATTTAAACCAGAGTTTTTAGGTAGCGATTTTTTTAAGATTCCAGAAATGATAGCAATAGAAGCTATGTTTGAGCGCGCAAAAAAAGGAATTCGTTTTAATATAGAGATAAAACAAAGAATTGGTGCTAAAATTGAAAAGTTGGTAGAGTTAGATGGTGTAAATAGGATTACATCTTTCTTAGAAATTTTAAATGATTTAGCAACTACAGATGATTATACCTTATTAAATGCTAATGGATTTGCTTTCGAAACAATACCGCAAGACAGCGATAAAATTGAAATCATATATAAACATATTAATGAGAACTTTAAAGAGCATATTAGTTTAGATCAAATTTCTGAGCTAGTAAGTATGACGGTTCCTGCTTTTTGTAGATACTTTAAAAAATCTACTGGAAAAACGTTTACAAAATTAGTGAATGAATATAGAATTGTTCATGCTACTAAATTATTAGCAGAAAGTAATATGAGTATTGCAGATGTAAGCTTTGAATGTGGATTTAATAACTTTTCTCACTTTAATAAATTATTTAAAAATTTTGCAGGAAAAAGTGCTTCAAAATATAGAAGTGAAATGAAAAACTTAATTCAATAAAAAATATGGAAAACAAAATTGAAAAAGCTGTAGAATATTACACTTTTAAAAGTAAAGAAATTTTAGATAGTATAAATTGTAGTAGAAATTTAACTGTAGATCAAATTATAGAAAAAGGAGAAGCTCTTTCTGTTTTAGAATATAAAATTACAGCATTAGAAGTTGCAAACGAAAGCTAAATTTTATTTTTAGTCTTTTTAGAACTTTAGAAAGATTATTTTGGTTAATCTATGCGATTGTCTTAGAAAAATAAATAAACTTAATAGGAGCTTTTTTAGATACGTGTTTTTTAATAAATTTTTCTGATGATAATAAATGTTAAATAAATAAAAGTTATTTAACTCCGTTCCATTCATTGTAAAACTGATCTAGAAATTGTTCCATATATTCATGTCTGTTTTCTGCAATTTTTTTTCCGGTTTCAGTATTCATTTTATCTTTTAAGAGCAATAATTTTTCGTAAAAGTGATTTATAGTTGGTGCTGTAGAATTTTTATATTCTTCTTTGCTCATTTCTAAATTTGGTATAATTGCTGGGTTGTATAAAGCTCTATTTTTAAAACCACCATAATTAAAACAACGAGCAATACCTATAGCTCCAATTGCATCCAACCTATCTGCATCTTGTACAACCTCTAGTTCTTTAGAAGTAAATTTTTCACCAGTTTTAGATAGAGAGTTTTTGTAAGAAATAAATTTTATAATATTAATTACATGGATAATTGTTTTTTTATCAACAAGTTGATTTTTAAGGAATTCAGAAGCGATTTTAGGTCCGATTGTTTCATCTCCATTATAAAATTTTGGATCTGCGATATCATGTAACAAAGCACCTAAAGAAACAATAAAACCATCTACTACTTCTTCTTTAGAAATTAAAATAGCATTTTTAAAAACGCGTTCTATATGAAACCAATCATGACCACCTTCTGCGTTTTTTAATTCTTTTTTTACAAATAGTATAGTATTTTCTATAATAACTTCTTTGTTCATTTTTACTTTCTTTTTGCTAGTTCTTCTTTTAATTTTTTTGTTTCATAAAGCATTACAAAAATCATAGGAGTAAAAAATAAAGGTAAAAATGTTTGAAAAGAAACCCCTTTTTCTAGTGTAGAAAAAACAGCGAAAACAACCATTAAAAGCACAATTATTATTTGAGCAATTAGTAGAATTTTTTGTTTTTTTAACTTTTTTAAAAGTTCTGGTGTTGTGTAAGTAGAATTTAATGAAGCCATTTTTTAATTTATTTAAAAACAAAAACCATACAAATTTGCATGGTTTTTATCTTATTTTTAATCTATGAAAACGTTTTGTTTAAAATCTTAACAATGCTCATCATAAGCAGCTGCAAGATTTTGAGCAATCATTTGAGCAGAACGACCTTCTATATGATGACGCTCTAACATATGCACTAAATTACCATCTTTAAATAAGGCAATTGCAGGCGATGAAGCAGGAAAAGGAATCATATATTCTCTTGCTTTTTGTGTAGATTCTTTTTCTACACCAGCAAAAACAGTAGTTAAGTTTGTTGGCGATTTGTCTGCACCTAAAGAAGCGATAGCTCCTGGTCTTGCAGTACCAGCGGCACAACCACAAACAGAATTAACCATTACTAAAGTTGTTCCTTGTTTTGCTAATGCGTTATCTACATCTTCATTTGTATATAATGCTTCAAAACCAGCGTTAATCAATTCATCACGCATTGGTTTTACTAATTCTTCTGGATACATAATTATAAATAATTTTAGACTGCAAATATAACGATAATTAAAGAGGAATTCAAGTTGAAAATTAATTGTAATTTTTATAAGTACATCAATAAAATTGATGTTGTATTTTTTATTTAAAATCCTAATGTTTTATTATATTTGAAGCTAATTTTTATAGTTTTATGGGGAGTTTTACAAAGTGGTTAGGTGCAGGTTTGGGGTTTACTTTAGGGGGTCCAATTGGCGCTGCAATAGGTTTTGGAATTGGTAGTCTTGTAGATGAATTTTCTATTGATGATTTAACTTCTGAGCAAAAAGAATACCAACATAGAACCGAAGGAACAAATAGTAGACCTCGTATTAATACAGATTCTGGAGATTTTGAAATGAGTCTTTTAGTACTAGCATCAATTGTTATAAAATCTGATGGAAAAGTAGATAAAAGAGAATTAGATTATGTAAGAACTCAATTTGTAAGCATGTATGGTAAGGAAAGGGCTAATAGTGCTTTTAAACTTTTTAAAGGAATTATAAAAAAAGAAGTTTCATCTCGCCAAGTTTGTATTCAAATAAGAGAACATATGTCTCATTCTTCTCGTTTACAGTTAATACATTTCTTATTTGGTATTGCAAAAGCAGATGATTTTGTTTCAAAGTCTGAAATAGATGAGGTTAGAAAAATTGCAGGATATCTATATATAAATCAACATGATTTTGAGTCTATAAAGGCAATGTTTTATGATGCTTCTGGGAATGCATATAAAATTTTAGAGATTACTAAAGAAGCTACAGATGATGAAGTTAAGAAGGCGTATAGAAAAATGGCAAAGAAATACCACCCAGATAAAGTACAAGATTTGGGAGAAGAACATTTAATGGGAGCAAAAGAAAAGTTTCAAAGCATACAAGCTGCTTATGAAAAAATAAAAAACGAAAGAGATCTTTAAAATATAATATTTCGTTTTAACGATTAGTTTTTTCTTTTTAACTAAAATATATATTTATATTTTAGTTAAACCACTATTTTTGTTAGTAAAAAAAAATACAAAGCATGAAAAATTTTTTTACTTTTAAGATGTTTATATGTTGTATTAGTTCATTATTTGTGCTTAATTCATATGCTCAATTGGATAATGAACATTATTTGCCGCCATTAAAGCAGGTTTCTAATAATAATGCAATACAAGAACAAGCTATTTATTTTTCTACACCAGAAACGACACCTTTTGATATTAAGATTTTTAGAGGCTCTAATACCACGGAAATAGTAACAATAACTGGCCTTGAAAAAGGAAGCCCTAAAATTTTTGATTCTTCTACAGTAGTTGCAGACGCCAATAATAGTTTAACTGATGGTGATAATAATATTACTTTAGTAACCAATGCTAATACAGGAATTGTTTTAAATAATTCAGGATTACGAATTGTAGCAGAAGGAGGGCAGAAATTTTATGTAAATTATAGAGGTAGATCTAGTGCACAAGCAGGTTCTTTAACTTCAAAAGGCGAAAAAGCAAAAGGGATTAATTTTAGATGGGGAGGTATACCAAATAGAGCAGAAACAAACAGACCAATTACCACAAGTTTAGGTATGATGGCCACAGAAGACGGAACAGTTGTTCGTGTTTTTGGATATGATTCTGGATGTAAATTTAGATTAGGTGGAGTAAGAGGAGGTTTACCATTAACAACTTTAGATGCTATTAGTTTAGATAAAGGAGAAAGTTTTGTAATAGAGGCTTCTCCAGCAGAATCAGCTTCTAATGTTGATGGTTGGATAGGAACATCAATAACAGCAACCAAGCCCATTGTAATTAGTAATGGGGGTTTAAATGTAGGTATTAGGGATGGATCGCAAGCTAGAGATGTTGGTATAGATCAACCTGTAGGAGTAGCAGCTTTAGGTAGAGAATATGTGTTTGTAAGAGGAAATGGTATTAATGGAGATGCTTCATTAGATAGAATAGGAACAGAATTTCCAATTATTGTTGCCACAGCAGATGGAACTGAAGTTTTTGCTGGTGGGGCATCTCAAGGAATCATTAATAATGGAGATTATTTAATTATTGATGGAAGTAAGTATACATCAAATTCTGCAGGTGCAAGTATGTATGTAACAACTTCTAAAGATGCATATGCATACCAATGTTTACAAGGAGAAATAAATAAAATACAAACCATTGGTATGAATTTTATAGCACCTGTAAATTGTTTGTTACCTAGCTTAATGGATGAAATTTCAGATATAGATAGGATAGCAGGTAAAGTAGCTACTTCAGCTGTAACAATCATAGCATCTACTACAACACCAGATGCAAATATTGAAGTAAGAGAAAATGGAACTTTGGTATCTCTTCCATCTCCTGTTTTTCCTTTAGGAACATCAGATTGGAAAACTTTTTATGTACCTAATCTTAATGGAGATGTAGATGTAACATCTACAGGAAATATTGCTGTTGGTACTTTTATGAGTGATGGCTCAAATGCAGGTTTAGCGGGTTATTTCTCAGGATTTGATACAGTACCAGTAGTTGAGGTAGAAATAACAAACGGAGGTTGTTATCCACTAACAAGTTTATCAGAAACAACAGGAGGTTTTGATGCCTATCAATGGTATCAAGATGGAGTTGCTATACCTGGAGAAACAAATCAAAATTTATTATTAATTGATGCAACAACTAATAAAGATTTGGGTTTAGGAGATTTTTATGTAGAAGTAACAAAAGGAACTTGTTCTTATCCTTCAGGTGTGGTTTCTATATATAATTGCGATCCTGATATCGCTTTG
>CAJQQH010000120.1 GCA_905480405.1 uncultured Polaribacter sp.
ATTACTGCTTAATCCAAAAACATCTGAAAAGGGTCAGATCTAACATAATGATAACAGCTAAATTATGGGACAGGGTAAAACACATCACTTCCTGTAACTTAACCCACACAGAAGGATAATCTATTGGACAAAAACATTAACAGTCTGTATTAAATGTAAAAACAGTTATCTTACAAAAACTTTGACATTCTTTACCAGCAGACTTCCAAATTATCACTCTATATAAACAAGTTAGGGTAACTCAAAGAGCAGATTTTAGCTGAGTTACTTGGAATCTGTGACCTTTTAACTGCCGAGTTGACATGAACAAATATACAAATCAAAGGAATGATGTTGATTGTGGACATTTTACATGTTTTTTACAAGACTTGTATATATTTTAAGGTAAACATACATGCCTGAAACAAGATTTTTTTAGAAAATCCACAACGACTATCCAAGTAATAGTCGAAATGGCTTTAAGTGGCCTCTTTTGAAAGTTTAAACATAAATCCAAGAGTAATATTGTTAACCTTACTTCCAAATAATGCGTTTAAAACATTTATTTTATCAGAAGATTTAACAATAGGGCTACTTAACATTACATTAAATTCTGAATTTTCAGAAATTGTATTAGAGATAAATAACATATCTTCTTTTACTACAGTTTCCTCATTAGAATCTTTTGCAAGATTTAAGATTGCTTTTGCATAACGTATTGCTGCTCTTGCGTCTTTCATCCTTTACTTAGTTTAAAGTAACATCTTTTAAAAGACCTTCTACTAATTCTAGTTGATCTTTCTTATTAGATAATTCTTTTTTAATTACAGATTCTGCGATACCAATAGATAATTCTGCAACGTTCTTTTTAATTTCTGCTAATGCAGATTGCTTTTCTTGCTGAATAGAAGCTTGTGCTTTTTCTATTAATGCAGATGTAACTTCTTTTGCATCTTCTTTTGCATCAGCTATCAATTTATCACTGATTTCTCTAGCTTCTTTCATCATTGCATCTCTTTCTGCTCTTGCTTCTTTTACCAATTTTGCATTATCTGCTTGTAAATTTTGCATTTCTTTACGTGCATTTTCTGCAGCAGCTAAAGCATCTTCGATACCAGTTTCTCTTTCTTCTAAAGAGTTAAGAATTGGTTTCCAAGCAAATTTTTTCATCAATAATAATAAAATTATTAAGATAACAATTTGCATTACAAATAACCCTGGTGAAAAATCGTTTAATAAAGTTTCCATTCTATTAACTAATTATATTGTTTTTGTTTAATTTAAAAACACTTTCTGTAACCAACCGTTACAGAAGAGTGTTTTTGTCTTTTTTAGGAAATTATGCTTTCCCTAAGATTAATGCACCAAATGCTAATCCTTCTAATAAGGCACCAATGATGATCATTGCAGTTTGAATTTTACCAGCTGCTTCAGGTTGACGAGCAATACCTTCCATTGCTTTACCACCGATTTGACCTAATCCAATACCACCTCCGATAACGATTAATCCTGCTCCAATTAAATTGTACATACTAATTGATTTTAAATATATTAATTAAACAAATTCTAATTCTCTTTTGTACTTGATTTTTAAAAAATCAAGATTTTTTTAATGATGCTCGTGTTCTTCAACAGCCATCCCAATAAATAACGATGATAACATCGTAAAAATAAACGCTTGTAAAAAGGCTACTAAAATCTCAATAACCATTATAAATAATGCTAACGCTAAAGACATTCCTGTAGATGCTACAGGACCAAATGCTTCTTTCATTGTTACCATTAATGCAATTAAACTCATTACAACAAAGTGACCTGCAGTAATGTTTGCAAATAAACGAACTAATAATGAAAAAGGTTTAATTAAAATAAAACCTGCTAGTTCTATTACTGCCAAAATTGGTCTTAAAATATACGGTACACCTGGCATCCATAATGTATGTGCCCAAAAATCTTTACTTCCATTAAAAATATAGATTACCATTGTAAATAATGCCAATGCTACTGTAACTGCTATTTGCCCAGTTACGTTAAATCCTAATGGAGTTAAACCTAATAAATTTAATATCCAGATAAAGAAAAACACAGTTAATAAAAAGCCCATAAACTTTTTATACTTTTTCTCTCCAATATTTGGTTTTGCAATCTCATCTCTTACATAAATTACAAGAGGCTCTAAAGCTCTACCTAATCCTTTTGGAACTTTTCTTGTTTTATATTGCTTTGCTAATGCAGAAAAACCTAAAAACATTAATAAACCTGCAAACAAGATACCTACAACAGATTTAGTTATAGAAAAATCTAATACTTTATGTGCATTTGTTGCGTGGTGAGTTTCATCAAAAGAAACTGTAGCAGCTTCACTATCTAATTCATAAATTTTACTATGAATCTTTGCGAACTTTAATCCACCTTTTTCAACTATAACATGACCATCATCATTGTGATGAAATTCTGACGACATGAAAGTTACTAAACCTTCACTCGACCAAAAGATTACAGGCAAAGGAAAACCTACATGTTTTCTTTCTCCTTCATCTGATGTGTAAGAAAAAAATGTAAAATCGTGAGAATCTTTAAGGTGATGCTTAATATAAGCAGTTACCTCTTCTTGAGTATTTACCTCTCCACCATCTTTTTGATCATGGTTTTTTTTCTCTGTTTCAAGTGCGAAACTAGTAGTGGTAATAAAAATTATTACTACCATTGTAAGAAACTTGATTGTTTTTTGTGCAATCTTCATTGTAAAATACGCTTTCTAAATTCGCCGCAAAGGTACGTAATTATTCAAACCCTCAAAATGTTTTTTTAGGTATTTTTTTTATTTAATATTTTCGTTACAAAAATTGCTTCTGTTAATAAGTATATAAACATAGGAATAAATAATGATACCCTAGCAACTTGAGTAAGGCTTTCCTCTGTAAATAGTACTTTATAAAAGATTGCAACAAAAAGTATAATCTTTAAAAAAAGTGTAAATAAGTAAATAAAACCTAGTTGTTCAAAAATTTTATCAACAACTGAAAGCGCTTTAAAATTGATGCAAACTAATAACGAAAATCCTAAATGAAAAAGGTAAACTTTTCTTAATGAAAAAGGCAAAATAATGTCTTGTTTTTCTATATAACTTTCATTTAAATGCAAACTGATAAAAAACAAAGAAAGGAACACAAATATGTAGAGAGCTATTGATTTAATCATTAATTCTATTCGCCTGTTTTATTAATGAATACATAGATATAAATATTGCAAAAAGTGTAATTGTTTCTGTTAAAAAGAAAGTTTGAAAAGTAGTATCTAACCATTTTCCTAAAAGGGAACCTAAATAAATGGTAAGTCCCATTTGTAAACCAGCTCCAGAAAGTTGTAGCGCTTTATTTAAAGGTTTTTTTGGGCTTTTCTTTTTGTTCTGGTTTTCCATTATTATTTTTATCTTCTAATGTAACAGTTTGCATTATACAACTTGCATTAAAAGTTGCACCTGGTTCTACAGAAAGCTTTCCCACAGTTACGTCTCCAGAAATAGTAGCACTAGCTTTTACAGTTAGCGTTTTTAGTACTTTTAATTTCCCAGACGTTTCACCCTCAATATCTGCACTAGACGCCTCTATATCTCCTTTAATAATACCCCCAGCACCAATAATAACCTTTCCCTTAATTGTTAAATTACCTTCTAAAGTGCCATCTATTCTATAATCTCCATCAGATTTTATTTCTCCAACAATTGTGGTACTTTTGGCAATAACATTTCTTTCCATACTATTTAATTCAATTTTTTTTAAAGCTAATTTTACTTCTCTAACTGCTTTATAATTGCTTTTGCTTTTTTTCCTTCTTCTGTATTACCATAACTTACAGCTACAAAATCTAATGCAATTTTATAAGCTTGCTTATCTTTAAACTTACCTATTGCATAAGCTTTTAAAAGCTCAAATTTTGGAATTAAGTTAGAATTTGGTACTGTTGCTACAAATTCATCAATCTTAGAAATTACCTCTTCAAATTTATTAGTTTTGTATAAATAGTACATTTTTTTATACTCTTTTTCTACCTCGCTAACCGTAACCTCTTCTTCTACTTTTTTATTCGGATTTAAAATTACTTGCGCAAATTTTGTGTCTGCATATTTTGTTAGAATAATATTTTTATATTTTTCTGCTTTTTCTGTATCACCTAAATTATTATAAATTTGATATAAATGCCAATTTATTGGTAAAATTAATTCTTTTTTGGGCTGTAAACTAGCTACTCTTTCTAATCTTAATCTTGCTAAGTTTATATTTTTAAATTGCTCTTTATAAATTAACCCTAATTCATATAAAGCCTGATTTCTATCAACTTTTAAACTATCTATTGTTTCTAATTTAGTAGGAATTGTACTTAAATAAGCATCTAAATCATATCTTAAGTTAGTTTTACTTACTTGTGCAGAATCTTTTACAGAATTACTACCAATTGTTGCTTTTTCAGACCATCTCCAATCGTCTTCTAATTTTCTATCTCCCCAAATTTTCTGAAATTCTGTTTTACCAAAACTTAAAGACTGATTACTATAAAAATACCAACCACTTTTATTTGATGATTGCAAACCAAGACTAGCATTACCAAAAGCGATCTGATTTAATCTTAACTGTGCAGCTTCTTCGTCTGCTTTTTTTAAGTTTTCTATGTATTCTTCAAAAAACTGTTTTTGCTCGTCTTTAGACAATGATGCAATTTTTACAATACTATCATTTAAAGTAACTACTTCTTCATATTTAATTAAAGAAGCTAAATTTTTATGTTTTCTTTTAATGCGTCTAATTCGCCTATCTACACTATCTACAGAAACTTGTAAAACACTATCGTAATACGAACTTGCATATTGATATTCAGAATCTTTAAAATATAAATCTCCTAATTTTTCGTAGGTAAACGTTTTCTGTTTATCACTTCCATTAAGTGCTCTTAAAGAATTATTATAATTTTCGAAAGCTAACTTAATACTATCATTATTTTGTTGTAAAACAGCTGTTTGATAGTACAATTCATCTAAGTAAGGTCGGTTATCTCTATTCTTAATCAACTTATGCATCCTTTCTAACAAGGTTGTTGATAATGAATCTTTAGAAAAATTTTTAGCCAATTCTATATTGGCATGAATTTTATATTTATAAGGTGCTTTTCTAAAGTTTGCTAACTTGTTAAAAATATAAAAAGCAGAATCTTTTTGATTTTCATTACTATACATTTGCCCTAAAACAAACAAGTTTCTAGCAGCTTGATCTCTATTTTTTAAAGTTCTTGTAGCCAATTTTAAATGCTTCTTAGCATTTTGCATGCTATCGCTTTTAACATACGCCATAGCTAAAGCAGTATGCGCTTGTTCTTTAATATTATCTGGTAAACTAGCTTCTAAAGTATCTCTAACAACCAATAACAACTTCATTGCTTCTATAGCAGTTTCTTCATTATCGTTTCTAGTATTTGCTTTTGCTCTCCAAATTTTAGTTTCTGCAATTAAATCTGCCTGCGGATAATTTGCAATAACATAATTAAAAGCTTCTATAGCCGGTATGAAACGTTGTGCATAATAACGAGATTTCCCTAATAATAGGTAAGCGTCATCTATTTGTCTATTACGCTCAATACCATCTATATTCATGCCATGTTTTTGTATGGCTTTTACTGCTTTTTCTTCAGCTTTTTCAAACGTAGTTAATTCTTTTTTATCTTCTTCTTTTGCACCTCCAAAACCTGCTCCTGGTCCATTATTTAAAGTTGATAAAACAATTTTATCTTCTTCAAACTCTATAGGTTCTATTGGTAAACGCTTAAACCAATCGTCTTTATAGTTTGTGTTAATTTCTTCTATTCCTTTTTTAAAAGCTTCTTTACCGTTAAATAACACATTATATTTTGTGGTAATTGCGTGGAAATTTCTACTAATAACAGAATCTTTTTTTGCGCTACATGAATATATAGCAACAAAAAGAATAAGAATGGCAACTATTTTTTGAGTGTTCTTCACACAGATAAATCTAAGTTAAAAAAATATTTTATTTTACTACAAACTGTTATTTAAAACTAATTTCTTTCGAAAATAGTATAAATAAGCGTGTAAAAATAGTAATAAAATAAGAATAGTCTTATTAAACTGAAAAATAGCTTTCTAATTCTTTTAAAGTTTCTGCAGATGTTTCTATATCTTTTACAACATTACCCTTATCTAAAACCACAATTCTTTCGCAAACTTCTGTTACATGTGTTAAATCATGACTAGATATTAATACTGTAATATCTCTATTTTCTGTTAGCTCTTTTATAATTGTCTTAAGCCTAATTTGAGTGGTTGGATCTAAATTTGCAAAAGGTTCATCTAAAATTACTACTTGTGGATTTCCCATCATTGCAGCTACAATACCTGCTTTTTTCTGGTTTCCTTTACTTAAATCTCTTAAGTATTTTTTCTTTCCAACAATTTCATCATTAAAAAATTCATCAAACTGACTAATAAATTTTGCTACATCAGCTTTATTCATTCCTCTTAAATCACCTATAAAATCGAAATATTCTTCTGCAGTTAAATAACCAATTAAAAAAGATTCATCAATAAAAGAACCTGTAAAAGATTTCCATTCTTCACTTTTATTTACAACTACTTCGTGGTTTGTAATTGCACCTGTTGTTGGTCTTATTAAATCTAATAAAATATTAAACAAAGTTGTTTTTCCTGCTCCGTTATTACCAACTAAACCAAAACTTTGTCCTGTAGGAATATCTATTGTAGAAACATTTAAAACCTCTGTTTTACCGTATTTTTTTGATATATTATCTATTGTAATCATTGTGTGTCTTTTAATTTTAAATTATGCTTCTTTACCAAAAGCGTTAATCATAACGTATTTGTCTTTAATGTATTTTTTTTCAATAAAATTCATGGCGTAATTTTTTAACAACAAGCTAATAATACCAATTGCCGCAACCACTATAAAACCAGAGTTATACCCTACAAATTTATCGAAAACCCAAAATATTAACATTGGGAATAACATTAACGGAACAATAACTAAAAACTGTGTTGCACTTGTTCCTTGTGTATTACCAAAACCACCTTTTGTTAAATCTATCCTTTTTCTATTAAATGAACCAGCATACAATAAAAACAGAGAATTAAAACCAATATTAAAAATGGCACCTGCAGTTATCATTAAAAAAATCTTTGTTCCAAAATACAGATAAGGAAAACTTAATAGGTATAAAATTGTGGTCATAGAAACCATTAAAACCCATTTAGATTCTAAGAATTTACGATATCTAAAACTCTGACTCATTAACATTTTATAATGTGCGCTATCCCAAGCTGGTATAAACTGACCGTAGTTTAAAGTAAAACCACCAGTAATAAAAAGTGATGCAAACATTAACATTGCTGGCATTTTCTGATACGTTTCTTGTGTAAAGAAGATTAACCCATAAAAAAGGAATAAAAACGACATTAGAAATACTGTTTTTGTTCTTTTATTTCTCCAAATTAATCGAATATCATTTTTAATAAACGGTGCTACATCACCCAATCTATTTGCCCAAGATAAATCTGCCGTATTTGCTTCTTGAACCTTTGTTGCAACTGCTTCATCTAAATAAACCTGATTACTTAATTGCTTGTAATTAAGCTGATACAAAGAAGCTAATAAAATAATTCCTAATAAAGAATAAATTGGATTTGCATAAATACCATCAAAAATCTGACCTCCAAAACCAACAACATCTACAAGTCCAAAATTTTGTAAACCAATTAAAGTTACTAAAGTACCTGCAATAACAATGAGTGCTTTGTTGTTTTTATTGATTAAAAAATTTAAAAAATTTGATGATTGAATGATTAAAATCATGGTTAATAACCAACCTAAAACACCTGCAGTATTATAACCTTCTTTTATTAAAACAAAAGAGAAAGGAATATAAATAAATAACCCTAAAATATTAAAAATTGAAAATGCAGATTTACCCAACACATAATGCACTAATTTACTTTTTTTAATTGGCAAAATAAGTAGTGGTTTAATATTCATTATTGGTAGTTTCTGCATTAAATACCTAAATATTAAATCTCCTAAAACTGCAAAAAGCAAATAAGAGTTTACAATTTGTAAAGGGTCTGAATCTGGAAATTTTTTTCTCAATAAAAAGTATCCGCCTACTCCAATTGCTAAAAAAACAATTAAAAAATATAGCACAAAAAAGCCCATTATTATCTTTAGTGCTATTCCTTTTTGCCAATGTGCAGACCTAAAATATTGTTTCCATTCTAAATTTAAAAAGTGTGAAATCATTTTTTGGTTAATTAGTTTAGTTGATAGATTAGTGTCTTAAAATTGAATTTGTTACAGGTTTTTTACAATTTTATATTCTGGATAGATTTCTTCTAGTAATTCCTGTGCTTTTTGGGGTATTAAAAATCCAGTAACATAAAATAGAATTATTAACATAGTTATTGAAAATGCTATTAATAATAACCAATGTGTCTCTATGGTGTAAAAAGGTACTTTTACTAAATTAAGTGAATTGAATATATGAATAAACACAAAACCAGAAAACCCTTGTCTAGTTTCACCAATCATAGATTCTAGTAAAAAAACCTTTTCTTCTTTAAGTTTTGCTTTTTTGTGTTTTTTCTTAAATTTTGATTGTTTTATTAAATCATAAATAACCAATACAAAAAGTGAAACTAATAGAATATATTCTGAATTTTGTATTTGTAAAACCACAAAAAGAGCAAAAAAGACACTTAAAGTAGAAATCACTTTTGGCAACGTAAACCATTCTTTAAAAAAGCGCCACAAAATTTTTCTATATCGCTTATTCATTTGTTTTTGTTTAGCTTCTATGACATCCATAAAACCAAAAATGCCAAATTTTTTGAATGATTTATCCCTCAATTGTTCAAAAGATAATTTTGGATATTCTACCCCAATTTCTTCAATATCATTTGCCAGATGATCTACCAATTCCGATTGCACATCATAAAAATACACATAATGTTTACGAGTAAATTTAAATAGTTCTTCTATTTGATGTTCTGTTAACTTCATGAAAGCAAATTATTACGCATCGTTTCTACCCTTTTAATCGCTTTTTTATATACTTGAAAACCAGAAATGGAAAGTACTAAATGTAAAGGAACAATAGTAAAAATTATCGTTTTATGATAGGTTGTAGGTATCGGTAAAAAATCATTATTACCCATAAACTGAAAGAATACATTTAAAATTAAAAAAGAGAAACTCATATAATGTAAACCATAATTTTTATGAATAGAGTTCCCTAATTTCTTTTTATGAATCATTATATATTCCCACAAAAACAATAAAGCTGGTAATAAAAATATAATAAAGTTTATTTTCAAAAAAGCGCTATTAGAAACATTTTGAGATAAAACGAATAATAAAAGCAAGCTCAAAATAAAAACAATAAGGTTTTTGGGCTTTTTAAAGAAATTACGAACTTCTAAAAAATATTCTTTTCGATACTTTTTACCAACATTTTTCCATCCTTCTTTATTCTGTTTTTCGAAACTAGAACCGTTAAAATTCTCTTTCCAACCCATAGAAACAAATGCTTCTTGTACTATTTCTTTAAATTGACATTCAGTGTTCTTAGGTTTTAAAATGCTTTCTACATCAGTAACTATATGATCTAACATTTCTATTCTAATGTCCCAATATTTTACACCATCATTTTCTAATCGATGATCTATAAACTGTATTTGTTTTTTTGTTAATTCCATTGTTATGAAATTTTATACTTTTTAATTGCTTCTTTGTGCTTTTTGTAGAAATAACTACAGATATAGGTTACTGCAAAACCAGCAATTTGAAAACTGATTAGAAAAGGAATGATACTCCCATCATCATTAAAATAATTTCCCTTTAGCAGAGAAATTAATAAGAATAAAATACCTGCATATTGAGTTTTAAGAATAAATCGATAAGTTGTTTTTACTTTTGTATTTAAGACTTTTATAAAAATAAAAATCGAATAAAATAAAAAGACAATATTTAAAGTATTTAACGACGTATTTATAAAATCTATAGTGTTTTTAGAAAAAGTGATTGAAAAATTTGTGGTGATAATAATTGGTAAAACATAAGCTGTTAGATATAAAAAGAAAAAAGGTTTAAAAATTTTAATTGCTTTTTTAACTACAATTTTAGATTCTGAATACTGTATGCCAAAATAAAAACTAGATGTCTCTCTAAAATGTTTTTCCCATCTAATTTTAGTCATAACAAAAGCATCTTCAAAAGAATGACTTTTAATTATTAAATTTTCTATATCTGATAAAATATGATCTAAAATTTCTACTTTTAAATCGATAAAGTCAAAATTTATTTTGCTAAGATAGTTTTCTATTTGTTCTACTTGTTCTTTTGATAATTCCATATTACTCCAAACTAAATTTAGGGTTTACCAAATGTTGCATCGTTTTTAAAAACTCTTGCATTTCGGCTAATTTATTTGCAGTTTCTTTGGTTCCGCTTTCTGTTAATTTGTAATATTTTCTAAGTCTGTTTCCTACTTTTGCAACCTCAACATCTAGCAAACCATCGGCTTCTAATTTGTGTAAAGCAGGATATAAAGCACCTTCGGTAATTTTTAATTCGCCTTTTGTTAATTCTTTTACTTTTTGAGTAATTTCATAACCATACATTTTATCATTACTTTCTAATAATTTTAAAATGATGGTTTGTAAAGAACCTTTATATAATTTCTGATTTCCCATTTTTAAAAATGTGTAATTGTGATTATAAGGAGCGTTGCAATCTTATAATTAAAGTAACAGATTGCTCGTAAACTCGCAATGACGTTTTATCGCTCGCCAAATATACATAATTTTCTTATACATTAGATTCTTATGTATTATTTTTAAATCATAAAAAAATCCCGAAAAAGTAATTTTTCAGGATTTTTAAATGCTTATTTGCCTAATTGTTTTCCGAATTTACGAGCAATCTCTCCGTTTAACACAAAAATTGTTTTTGTTACTCGCAATGATGTAGAATCTTATTTTGTCACTTTTAAAACATCTGCAATAATACGTTCTAATTCTGCTTTTGGTAAAGCACCATTTGCCATTTGTGGCTGCCCTTCTGCAGGACAAAATAACATAGATGGGATACTTCTAATACCAAATGCTGCAGCTAATTCTTGCTCTGCTTCTGTGTCTATTTTATAAATATCAATTTTTCCTTCATATTCATCAGACAACTGCTCTAAAACAGGAGCTAAAGATTTACAAGGTCCGCACCAATCTGCATAAAAATCTATAAATGCTGGTCTATTTCCTTCAAACTTCCATTCTTTGTTTTCTTCAAAATTAAAAACCTTTTTTAAAAAAGTTTCTTTTGTTAAATTTTCTGTCATAATAAATTATTTTCTATACAAAAGTAGTCGTTTTTAAATCGTTCAAATTACAAACTATCAATAATTATAAAATTGAATTAACTTAAAAACTTAAATTGGAAGTACTATTTTAGTGTCTTATTAAGTTAGATTAAAAAAAAAGTATTTAATGTATCCAGAAACAAGAAAAAAACCAGTTGTAGATTCCTTTTTTGGAACCGATGTTGTAGATAATTACAGATGGTTAGAAGATGATAAAAGTCAAGAAACAAAAGCTTGGGTAAAAGCAGAAAATGAGGTTACATTCAACTATTTAAATCAAATTACTTACAGAGATCAACTAAAAGAACGTTTGTCTGAATTATGGAATTATGAAAAAATAGGAATTCCTTTTACTGAAGGTAATTATACTTATTTTTCTAAAAATGATGGACTACAAAACCAAGCTGTAATCTATAGAAAAAAGGGAACTTCTGAGCCTGAAGTATTTTTAGATCCGAATACTTTTTCTGAAGACGGAACAACTTCTTTAGGTGCTTTAAGTTTTTCTGAAGACGGAAAAACACTAGCGTATTCAATATCTGAAGGTGGTTCTGATTGGAGAAAAATTATAATAATAGACACAGAATCTAAAACTATTAAAGAAGATGTTTTAGTTGATGTAAAATTCTCGAGTATTTCTTGGTACAAAAACGAAGGATTTTATTACTCTAGTTACGATAAACCTGACGGAAGCGAGTTATCTGCAAAAACAGATCAGCACAAATTATATTATCATCAATTAAGTACTTCTCAAAATGAAGACACAGTTATTTTTGGTGAAATTGAAACGGAAAAACATAGATATGTTGGTGGCTATTTAACCGAAGATTTTAGATATTTAATTATTACCGCACAAGTTTCTACTTCTGGTAATAAATTATTTATCAAAGATTTATCCGAAGAAAAATCAACTTTAAAAACCGTTATTAATAATTTTGATAGCGATACATTTATTATAGAAAATAAAGGAAGTACATTATTTTTGGTTACTAATTTAAATGCTCCAAACAAAAAAGTAGTTACCGTGGATGCAAAAAATCCTACTCCAGAAAATTGGCAATATTTTATACCTGAAACAGAAAATGTATTAAATTTAAGTTCGGGTTCGTCCTATTTTTTTGCCAATTATATGGTAGATGCTGTTTCTAAAGTTTTGCAATATGACTTTAATGGCACATTAATTAGAGAAATCATTTTACCCGGAATAGGAACAACTTCTGGATTTAGCGGAAAAACAAAAGCCAAAGAATTGTATTTCTCATTTACAAATTACAATACTCCAAATGCTTCATATAAACTAGACCCTAAAAAAGGAACGTATGAATCTTATTGGAAACCTGATGTAGACTTTAATAGTAATGCATATGTAAGTGAGCAGGTTTTTTATAATTCTAAAGATGGCACAAAAATACCAATGATTATTACCCATAAAAAAGGTTTGAATTTAAATGGGAAAAATCCAACTATTTTATATGGTTACGGCGGATTTAATATTAGCTTAACTCCTACTTTTAGTATTGCAAATGCAGTTTGGTTAGAACAAGGTGGTGTTTATGCGGTACCTAATTTACGAGGCGGAGGAGAATATGGAAAGAAATGGCACGATGCCGGAACTCAATTAAAAAAACAAAATGTGTTTGACGATTTTATTGCTGCTGCAGAATATTTAATTGCAGAAAAATACACTTCATCAGATTATTTAGCAATTAGAGGTGGTTCTAATGGCGGACTTTTAGTTGGTGCAACCATGACACAAAAACCAGAATTAGCAAAAGTAGTTTTACCTGCCGTTGGTGTTTTAGATATGCTAAGATATCATACGTTTACTGCTGGTGCAGGATGGGCTTACGATTACGGTACTGCAAATGATAGCAAAGAAATGTTCGATTATTTAAAAGGATATTCGCCAGTTCATACTATAAAAAAAGGTATAGAATACCCAGCAACATTAATAACAACAGGCGATCATGACGATAGAGTTGTACCAGCCCATAGTTTTAAATTTGCTGCAGAGTTACAAGAAAAACAAACAGGAAATAACCCTACTTTAATAAGAATAGAAACCAATGCTGGTCATGGAGCAGGAACTCCTGTTGCAAAAACAATTGCCCAATATGCAGATATTTTCGGGTTTACTTTATTTAATATGGGGTTTAATAAATTACCAAATCTCTAATTACTATTTAATGGTGTAGTTATTTACTAGTTAATTCGGATTCTAATTCTTCTAAAGATTTTCCTTTGGTTTCTGGTAGAATTTTTAACATAATAAAAAAGCCAATAAATGCAATTGCACCAAATATAAAAAAAGTAAAAGCATTTCCTAAGTTTGATAATTCCCAAGGAAAAACAAGTTGTACTAAAGAACTAATTAAAGAATTTATAAAAGCAATTATTCCTATTGCTAATCCTCTATATTTTAAAGGATATAATTCTGATAACAAAACCCACATTACAGGACCTAATGAAAATGCAAAACATGCTATAAAACCTAAAATACCTATTAATATTAAATTAGCATTAATAGTAGTTGCAGCTTCTAAAATAACACCATCATTTTTACTATAAACCTTATTTCCTAAAGTAGCTTTTATTTCGTTTTTAAAATTTACGTCACTCTTATATAGTTTATCTGCTAAAGGCAATAATTTATCTGCATTAGAAAACTCAAATTGATTTATTTTTTCTTTTGATAATTTATATGTTGCTTGGTTAAAACCATAGGCACATAATAATAAACTAACAGCAATACCCGCAGTACCAATTAACAACAATGGTCTTCTACCCATTTTATCAATTAAATAAATAGCAACAAAAGTAAATACAACAGAAATTGTACTTAATAAAACACCCGATGAAAAAGCAGCATCTGTGCCAATTCCTGTTTGTTTAAATATAGAAGTCGCGTAAAAATAAACGGCATTAATACCTGTAATTTGCTGTAAAACACCAACTATTAAACCAACAACCAAAATAAATCGTAAAGAAGGTTTTAAGATGTCTTTAATTTTTAATACAGCTTTGTTTTTATCAGCATGTATATTTTCTTCAATTTCTAAAATTTCAATATCCCCTCTTTCTGTACCATGAATTTTATGTATTACTTTTTTTGCTTCTTCAAATCTTCCTTTTAAATACAACCAACGAGGACTTTTGGGAACAAAAAACAATAATATAAAATAAGCTATAGCAGGTATTAATTCTACACCTAGCATCCATCTCCATACGTTTTTATCAGTTAAAAAAACATTATCAACTGTATTGTATTTATTAAAAAAATAATTACTTAAAAAAGCAGCAAAAAAACCAAAAACAATATTCAGTTGCTGTAAAGAAACCAACTTTCCTCTATTTTCTGCAGTAGAAATTTCTGCAATATAAATAGGTGCTAAAACTAACGCTGCACCAAAAGCAATACCTCCAATAATTCTTGCTAAATAAAGCATTTGATAAGAAATTGCTAAGGCAGATAAAATTGCAGAAATAGCATATAAGAAAGCAACAAAAACTAATATTTTTTTTCTCCCAATTGTATCACTCAGCCTTCCTGAAAATAACATGGCAAACATTGCAGCAAATGATGGAGCACTAACTACCCAACCAGATTGAATTTCATTTAAATTAAATTCTGAACCCGCATAAGACATTACACCAGATATAATACCAGCATCAAAACCAAAAAGAAAACCTCCTAATGCTACTATAAAACTAATAAATAAGGTATACGTTTTATTATTCATAATTCTTTTGGTTTGTTAAGAAAGTAAAATTATTGATTGCACAACTAAAGTTAAAATTTAATTTTCCTCATTTTTTAAATGAGGAGTTTTATTACTAATTTATATGTATTTACAAGCTATAACAAAACAAAATTCTATAAAAAATATTATTATCTAATAGCACAAACTATCTTTTAACAACTCTAATATTAGAGCTTAAGCAACATCAAATAAATATTATTTAAAAGTACACACATTTAATTATAATGTAACATCTGCACTATCATTTTTTATTGCTTTCTTAAGCCAATGTGCAGATTTTTTAGGAATTCTCTCTAAAGTTTTAAAATCTACATAATGCAAACCAAACCTCTGTTCGTATCCAGAAGACCACTCAAAATTGTCCATAAAAGACCACGCGAAATAGCCTTTTAAATTTACACCTTCTTCAATTACTTCTTGGCATGCCTGCAAATATCCCTGATAAAACTCTAACCTTTCTTGATCGTTTATTTTACCATCTACTAATTTATCTGGATAAGCACAACCATTTTCGGTGATGTAAATATTAGGTTTGTTATACCTCTTATCTATCCATTTTAATAATTTCTTACAACCCCAAGGCACAACAGCCCAATCCATTAAAGTTAATTTCCAATCTTTATCTACAGACAAATCTACATCTTGATCTTCAGAAATACCACCATTTCCATTTACAGCAACTTCTTTTACAATACCGTCTGAATTTGCAGCATACATAGTTGTATAATGATTTAAACCAAAAAAATCTGAAGTACCTTTTATCAATTCTTTTTCCGTTTCAGAAAATTCTGGTAAACGCTCTTTTAGCCTTTCTTTCATTACCTTTGGGTATTCTCCTTTGTATATAGGATCTGCAAACCAAGCTATAAAAAACTCGAGCGCTCTTTCTGCAGCATCTTTGTCCTCTTTGCTGTTTGTTAAAGGTTCTCTCCAATCACAATTATTCGAGATTCCTATTTCTCCTTTTTGATGTGCATACTTTTCTCTGTAGGTTTTTACAGCTTTTGCATGCGCTAAAATTAAATGATGTGCAGCCAAATAAGGTTCAGAATTTGAAGTTCTACCTGGTGCAAAAACACCTTGTCCGTATCCTAAAATAGAAACTACCCATGGTTCATTTAATGTAATCCAGTTTTTTACACGATTACCAAATCTATTAAAACATACGTCTGCATATTCTTTAAAAGAATCTGTAATATCTTTGTTTAACCAACCGTCATTTTCCATTTGTAACGCCAATGGTAAATCCCAATGATAAAGCGTTACCCAAGGAACAATATCTGCTTTTAAAAGTGCATCAATTAATTCTGAATAAAACTGAATTCCTTTTTCGTTAACTGCGCCTTTTCCTGTTGGCATAATACGAGACCAAGCAATTGAAAAACGATACGCTTTTACACCCATGTCTTTCATTAATTGTATGTCTTCCTTAAATTTATGATAATGATCGCAAGCAACATTACCTGTTTCATTATTCTTAATTTTACCAGGAATTTGGCAAAAAGCATCCCAAATAGAAGGGCCTTTTCCATCTAAATCACTCGCACCCTCAATTTGATATGATGAAGTTGCTGTTCCCCAAACAAAATCTTTTGGAAATTTATTCATAAGTTTATAATATCAATATTTTAAAATTCTATTCTTCTTTTAATCTTCTGGTGTTTAATTCCAATGTAATTTCATCTAGCTTTGTTTGCGTTAGCGGATAAAAAAACATAACAATAGCTGCTAAAATGGTAACTACAGAAGGAATCCAACTCATAAGCATCACAACACCTGGTAAAGCACCTTCTATAGCAACTGAATCTTGACCACTATAATGAAATGCGGCTAAAACCAAACCTATAATTGCACCTGCAATTCCTCCTCCAAATTTTGTAGCAAAAGAACCAGCAGAATACACTAAACCTGTTGCTCTTCGTCCGTTTTTAAATTCTGAATAATCTGCAGCATCACCTAACATTACAAAAAATAAAGTTGGTAAGATTGCTGCTCCAAATTCAGAAATAATTCCTAATGTAAAAATCATAGAAATATCATTAGGTCCACAAAAAACAAGTAATGCATTTACACCTCCAGAGAATAATAATGCATAAATAAACAACATACGTTTTCCAAATATTTTACCTAAGCGAGCTGTAATCATTGCACCAGCAATAGAGGCTAACATTAAACCAACCATAAAACTTGCTGCCAATAATTGATCATTTAAATAATGTGTAAAATAAACGACAACAATTCCTTGTTTTATAGAATTATACACATTGAATAACAAGCCAATAGCTAATAAAATTAGCCACGGTTTATTAGAAATTAAATCTTTTAAATCTTGTTTTAAATTAGTTTCTTGTGTTTTTGGTGGTAATACCCTTTCTTTTGTGGTGTAGAAAGTAATAATCATAAACAGGGTTAAGAAAATAGACATCACATACATAGAATTGCTATACCCTTTTTTCTGATCAATAATTGAAAATGAATTTTTAGTAATATTTTTTTCTCCTTCTACAATAAATATATAACTCTTATTCGCTTCAATTTTAAAACTTTTTCCTTTTGTAGGTGTGTTTTCATCAGTTTGAAGAGCATCCCAAGTAAATAAAGCAATTCCATCTTCTGTTTTAATATTTGCGTTTAAGACATCTTTAGGCGCAGATATTTCAACTTTAAATCTTTCAGCATCTAATTTATCAACTTTAATTGTTGGGTTTACATTGCCAAAATAAGCTACTAAAAAAAGCAAGGCTCCTTGTACCAACATTCCACCACCAAATGCACCAACCATTCTAAAAGAACCAATGCTTGTTCTTTCTTTATCATTACCAGTCATTACAGCCATTAATGCGCCATAAGGAACATTATTTGCTGTATAAATTAATGTAAAAGCGATATAGGTGATATATGCATATATAATTTTACCTGTTGGATTTAAGTCTGGACTCGAAAACAATAACGAAAGACTGATACCTAACGGAACTGCTGTCCATAAAATCCAAGGCCTAAATTTCCCATATTTTGAATTCGTTCTGTCTCCAATAATACCCATTAAAATATCACTAATACCATCGCTAAAACGAGATACTAACATCAGTAAACCTACGGTTGCTGGGTGTAATCCAAAGACATCTGTATAAAATATAAACAAAAAAGCGGCAACTCCTCTCCATGCTATATTGGCTGCACCATCACCTAGAGCATAGCCTATTTTTTCTTTTAATGGTACTTTATTTATGTCTAGCATTTTCTAATTATATAAGTTAATTAAATTTAGTAAATTATTGATTGTATTGCTCGTGGAGCAATTTCTATAATAGATTCACTACTACCAACGATTAACTTATATGTAATTTTTATGTCTGTTTTATTCATTACTACAGTTACCATTTTTCCGTTCTCGTTTCTAAAAGATGTACTTTCTATATTACTTCTACTTGTTGTTGTGCTTACACGTAATGCACCAGGTTCTATAAATTTAGAAAAATGACCTATGTAATAATAAGTTGGTGTATAAATTAAATTGCCTGTTTTTGTATTTGCATGAATTGGAGCAAAACAAAAGTTCTGCACGTGATTTGGACCACCTCTTTCATCTAATAAAATGTTCCAATCTGTCCAACCAACAACACCGCTATTAAAATCATTTATCATAGAATTTCCATATCGTTCTGCATTTGGCCAAAATTGTAATCTCTCTGTAGCAAAACTTTCTTGACAACCTTCTGTGAACAACAAGTTTTTAGAAGGAAAAGATTCTTTTATATTCTTAAGGTTATCATATTTAGGTAAACCTCCTGTCCAAGTTTCATACCAATGAAAACCAATTCCCCAAGCATATTTAGAAGCTTCTGGGTCTTCAAAAATAGTATTTGCTCTTTCAGAAATTAAATCTCTATTATGATCCCAAACAACTATTTTTTTATCTCCTAAACCTGCTTTTTCTAAAGTAGGTCCTAAATAATTTTTTAAAAAATCTCTTTCTTCTGCAGCCGTATAAATACAAGATTCCCATCTTTGAACTGCCATTGGTTCATTTTGAATGGTTAACCCCCAAACAGGAATTCCTTCTTTTTCGTAAGCTTTAATAAATTTAGCATAATAATTTGCCCAAGATTGTCTAAACTCTGGCAGTAATTTACCTCCTTGTAACATGTTTTTATTACTTTTCATAAAAGCGGGCGGGCTCCAAGGGCTCGCGTAGAAAACTAAATCATCATTAATTAACTGAATAGCTCTTTTAATAAATGGGATTCTTTTTTCTCTATCTTTTTCTATAGAAAATGTTTTTAAATCGGCATCTCCTTCATTAATATAAGTATGACTTCCTAAACCAAAATCGCTACTATGAATACTCGTTCTAATAATATTGTAACGAATACCATCTTTACCAAAATACGCTTCTAAAAATTCACTTTGTTGTTGCTCATTCAATTTAGAAAACACTTCAGATGATGCGTCTGTGATAGCACCTCCAATGCCTAAATACTTCTGAAAAGTTTTTTTCGGATTTACAAAAACAGAAACTTCGGTTTCTAAAGGCTGAACTTTATCTGTAAACTTTTGTTTGTTAGTTTTGGTTAATCGTAATTCGGTATCTTTTGCTGTGGTATAAACTTGTAATGTTTTATTCTTGTAATTCTCTACAAATACCGAAGTAGATTTATTCTCTTCATTATCATTTGGTTTAGAGCAGCCAATTATTAAAATTAGAAAGACTATTATTTTACAATTTTTAAAGTTCATAAAGTATTGTTATTGTTAGATCAAGTTTGTTTTATTATTCAAAAAAAAACTGCGAATAGTAGATTTTTGTAATATTTAGAATTTAAAATCAACTATATTCTCAAGATTGTTACCTTACTACTAAAGTATTACAAATTAAAAAATCTTAAAAAATTATTAATGATACATCTAAAACAAAAGATAGCTCTAATGTGTTATTGATATTAGAAAAACATTTCTTTAAAAGGAATTGCAACAAATGTTATAATCTTAGTTGAAATAGTTTTATTCATATATCTTGTTAAAAAGTAGTTTTATAAAAAAATAAAGAACTGCAAATTAACATTTAAAATATGAGAGTACCATTTAAAAAGAATATCACATTATTAACTTTAATGATATGTTTACATATTTCATTAATTAGTGGCCAAGATAAATTACCACAAATTCAATTAGAAAAAAATCAAGTTAGTACTGCATATGTAGAAACTAAAATAGATAGTATTATAGCTGTTTTAACACTAGAAGAAAAAATAGGGTTGACTCACGCACAATCTAAATTTAGTACAAAAGGAGTTTCTAGATTAGGAATACCAGAAGTATGGATGTCTGATGGGCCTCATGGAGTTAGAGAAGAAATTTTATGGGATGATTGGGGGGAAGCAGATTGGACCAATGATGCAATAACAGCTTTTCCTGCATTAACGTGTTTAGCAGCAAGTTTTAATCCCGAGTTATCTGGAGAATATGGTTTTAGTTTAGGAGAAGAAGCTAGATATAGAAAAAAAGATGTTTTACTTGGGCCTGGTGTAAATATTTACAGAACACCTTTTAATGGTAGAAATTTTGAATATTTAGGTGAAGACCCTTTTTTAGCCTCAACAATGGTTGTTCCTTATGTAAAAGGAGTTCAGAAAAATGGCGTTGCAGCTTGCGTAAAGCATTATGTACTAAATAATCAAGAACACTTAAGAGACAAAATTAATGTAGAGGTTAGTGATAGAGCATTGTATGAAATTTATTTACCTGCATTTAAAGCCGCTGTACAAAAAGGAAAAGTTTGGTCTCTTATGGGAGCTTACAATAAATTTAGAGGTCAGTACACAACACATCATAAAGTCTTAAATAAAATTTTAAAAAAAGATTGGGGGTTTGATGGTGTTGTAATAAGTGACTGGGGTTCTGCGCATAATACAAAAGAAGCTGCTTTGTATGGCTTAGATATGGAAATGGGTACAGGAACTGATGGTTTAGGTGTTAGTAAAAAAGACAATTATAACTATTATCATTTAGCAAATCCATTTTTAAAAGCCATTAAAAAAGGTGAATTATCTGAAGATTTACTTGATGATAAAGTACGTAGGGTTTTAAGGTTGATGTATCGTACAAACTTAAATCCAAACAGAGTTTTAGGAAAATTAAACAACAAAGAGCATCATAAAGTAGCTAGAAAAGTAGGTACAGAAGGTATTGTTTTGTTAAAAAATGAAGATGCTTTTTTCCCTATTAAAGATAAAAAAGGAGTAACAATTGCTGTTATTGGAGAAAATGCAACAAGAAATATGACAAGAGGTGGAGGATCATCTCAATTGAAACCAAAATTTGAAGTGTCTCCTTTAGAAGGACTTAAAGCAAGATATAAAAACGCAACTATAATTCATACAATGGGTTTTGAGTCTGGTGCTTCTGCTTATAATGCAACACTTCCTCCAACCTTAAATCAAGATTCTTTATTTGTAAAAGCAATTGAAGTGGCTAAAAAAGCAGACATCGTTCTTTTTATTGGTGGTTTAAATAAAAGTTATCATCAAGATACCGAAGGAGGTGATAGAAAAGTTTTTGAATTACCTTATGGACAAGAAAAATTATTAAATGGTATTCATGATGTAAATAAAGAGATTGGTTTTCTATTAGTTTCAGGAAATGCTGTAGAAATGCCATGGACGTCTAAAACGAAAGGAATTCTTCAAACTTGGTATTTAGGAAGTATGGCGGGTCATTCAATAGCAGATATTGTAAGTGGAGATGTTAACCCATCTGGAAAACTTCCGTTTTCTTTTCCTAAAAAACTAAATGATAATGCTGCTCATTCTTTTGGTGAAATTTCTTATCCTGGAAATGGTATAAATCAATTCTATAAAGAAGGTATTTTAGTTGGATATAGATGGTTTGACACTAAAAAAATTGAACCTCAGTATGCTTTTGGCTATGGTTTATCATATTCTAAATTTGAATTAAATAACATTAGAATTAATCAAAAAAAATATACAACAAATGATAAAATAAAATTGACGCTAGATGTTTCTAATATTGGGAATAGTGACGGTTCTGAAGTTGTACAAGTTTACATTGGTAAACACAAATCTAAAGTAAAAAGAGCATTAAAAGAGCTAAAAGGATTTAAAAAAATTAACTTAATAAAGGGTGACAAAAAAACAGTTACAATTTCTATTGATACCGCTTCATTAGCATACTATAACACAGATATTTCAAACTGGTCTGTAGAAAAAGGAACTTATTATTTATATGTAGGAAATGCATCTAATAACATCACTAAAAAAATAAAGTTTAACCTATTTTAATTTGAATTGTTAATTATGGGAAGCAACATAAAGTTAATTTGTGTTGCTTTTTTTTTAAAACATTATTAAATGAAATACAGACTTCTAACAACAACTATTCTTCTTCTTTTATTTGTTGCCTGTAAAACAAAAAAAAATGGAGCTAAATCATTTTTAGAAAACGTTGATAGTTTACTAGTAAGAAACACTCATGTATCAATAAATAATTTAGAGATACCTTATCGATTATTTACTCCGAATAACATTAAAAACGAAAAAAAACCATTGGTAATTTTTCTTCATGGAAGAGGAGAAAGAGGTACAGAAAATGGCCAACGGATTTATAAAAATGCAGGTATTCTAATGAATGAAAACTCATTATTAACTAACAAATTACAACATAAATATCCATGTTATGTATTAGTGCCACAATGTTCTGATAAATCAGAAAATGAAGAATGGGCAAAATGGATTGGAAATTCTCCAGAAACACCTTTTAAAGGTTTAGAAAAAGATGGTTCTTATCGTATGAACCCAATTCCATCTGAATCTGGTGAAGCAACATTAGAGTTGATAGAAAAAATAATTGCAGAAAATGCTGTTGATAGTTCTAGAGTTTACATTACAGGCTTGTCTATGGGTGGTTTTGGTACTTGGGATTTTATTGCAAGAAAACCTAATTTGTTTGCAGCTGCAATACCAATGGCAGGATATTCAGATCCTAATCAATTAGAACAAATTAAAGAAATTCCTATTTGGATTTTTCATGGAAATAAAGACAAATGGAACCCAGTAGAAGGTTCTAGAAATATGTATAAAATTCTATCAGAAATAAACGCTGATGTAAAATATACAGAGTATAATTTGGGGCATGGAGATACTTTTAAAAAAGCTTTTAAAGAACCTGAATTAATTTCATGGATGTTTTCTAAAATTAAAAAATAACCTATGCTTAAAAAATTGGTAATCATTGCTTTTTTAACCTTAATAGTTGCTTGTAATTCTTCTAAAAAGAAAAATGAAAAAGTAGAGGAAAAAGAAACTATAAAAACAGCAACATTAGAATATAAAATTAAAGCAAGTTTAGGTGAAGGTGCAATCTGGAATTATAAAACTCAAAAATTGTATTGGATAGATATTGAAAAAAAACAATTAAATATTTACAATCCTAAATCTAAAGCAAATAAAATATTAGAAACAAAATCTAGAATTGGTACAGTAGTTCCTTTTACAAAACAAGAAGCATTAGTGGCACTAGAAGATGGTGTTCATAAAATTAATTTACAATCTGGAGAAAGTAACTTGTTTACAGACATGAAAAGTGAGTTACCTAGAAGTAGATTAAATGATGGTAAATGTGATCCTGCAGGAAGATTTTGGGTTGGTTCTATGCATTTAGAACAATTAACAGGTAAAGCTAACTTATACACAATTACATCAGAAAATAAACTACAAAAAAAGATTGATAGCGTAACGATTTCTAATGGAATTGTTTGGACTTCAGATAAAAAGACAATGTATTATATAGATACGCCAACCTCTTCCATTAAAGCGTATGATTATAATAATGAAACCGGAAAAATATCTAACGGAAAAGTAGCTGTTCAAATTCCAAAATCTTTAGGTTTTCCTGATGGAATGACTATTGATGAAAAAAACATGCTTTGGGTTGGTATGTGGAATGGGAATGCAGTTATCAGATGTAATCCTAAAACGGGTAAAGTTATTTCTAAAGTAGAAGTGCCTGCACATAACATTACTTCTTGTGCTTTTGGTGGCGAAAATTTAGACATCCTTTACATAACTTCTGCAAGCGTAGATATGACTGCAGATGAAATTAAAAAATATCCTTTAGCAGGCTCGGTTTTTAAAATAAAACCAGGAGTTAAAGGAGTAAATAGCAATTTTTATATAGAAACCAAACCAACGAAATAAATAATAGTATGAAAAAAATATTCCTTTTACTACTAATAACAGTAAACATTTTAAGTTGTAAAAAAAATAAGAAAACATCTTTTGTAAACGATACAACCCATGAAGCTAAAATTGAAGCTTTACTTTCTAAAATGACTTTAGAAGAAAAAATTGGGCAAACCAATTTAAGAGGCGTTTCTAGTAGAGCAACTTCTTTACCAACAGATTTAAAAGAATCTGTTAGAAAAGGAAATGTTGGTGCATTTTTAAACATTATGAATCTAGAGTATGTAGATGAATTACAAAGAATTGCAGTTGAAGAAAGTCCGAATGGAATTCCGTTAATTTTTGGTAGAGATGTAATTCATGGTTTTAAAACATTGTTTCCAATTCCATTGGGATTAGCAGCAACTTGGGATGCAAAAATTGTTGAAAAATCTTCTGAAATAGCAGCTTTTGAAGCTTCTGGAGCAGGAATTAGATGGACGTTTGCACCAATGTTAGACATTGCAAGAGATAGCAGGTGGGGAAGAATTGCAGAATCTCCAGGAGAAGATCCCTATTTAGCAACTGTTTTAGGAGCAGCGTATATTAAAGGTTTTCAAGGTGATGATTTATCTAGTCCTTACAGAATGGCAGCTTCTGCAAAACATTATATTGCTTATGGTGCTGCAATAGGTGGTAGAGATTACAATACGGTTGATATAAGTGAACAGCTTTTAAGAAACGTATATTTACCACCATTTAAAGCAGCAATAGATGCAGGTTCTGCAACAGTTATGAGTTCTTTTAATGAGATTAATGGAATACCTGCTACTGGAAATGAATTCTTATTAAAAGATGTTTTAAGGGATGAATTACAATTTGATGGTTTTGTAGTTAGCGACTGGGATTCTGTAATAGAAATGGTTGCTCATGGTTATGCAAGTGATGAAAAACATGCCGGAGAATTAGCTGCTAAAGCAGGATTAGATATGGAAATGACTAGTCAAGCTTATGAAAATCATTTAAAAGAATTAATAGAGGAAAAGAAAATTTCTGTAGAAGAATTAAATGAGTTTGTTCGTAATATTTTACGAATTAAATTTAGGTTAGGCCTTTTTAAAAATCCACATAGAAATAAAGAACACACAGGTAATTTTTATGCCAAAGATCACCTAAAAGAAGCTAAAAAAGCTGCTATTGAAAGCACCGTTTTACTAAAAAACAAGAATTCTATTTTACCTATTTCAGAAAAAACAAATGTTGCTATTATTGGCCCATTAGCAAATGCGCCTCACGAACAATTAGGTACTTGGTCTTTTGATGGAGAAAAAGAACATACAAATACACCTTTAAATGCTTATCAAGATACAAATACAAATTTTAAGTTTGCAAAAGGGTTAGATTATAGTAGAGATACTTCTAAAAAAGGATTTAAAGAAGCAATAAATATTGCTAAAAAATCTGATGTAATTTTATTTTTTGGTGGTGAAGAAGCAATTTTATCTGGTGAAGCACATAGTAGAGCAAATATAGACTTACCAGGTATTCAAGAAGAATTAATTAACGAATTAGCTAAAACAGGAAAGCCAATTGTTCTAGTAATCATGGCAGGTAGACCAATTACTATTACCAATATAATAGACAAAACAGATGCCGTTTTAATGGCGTGGCATCCAGGAACAATGGGTGGAGAAGCTTTATATGAAATTATAAACGGAATAAAATCTCCAGAAGGAAGATTACCTGTTTCATGGCCAAAAACAGCAGGACAATTACCCTATTTCTACAATCATAAAAATACAGGTAGACCAGCAGATAGTACTAATTATATTCCAATGGATAAAATACCAGTTGCTGCGTGGCAAAGCTCTTTAGGTAATAAATCTCATTATTTAGATGTTGGTTTTACACCTCATTTTCCTTTTGGTTACGGGCTAACTTATACAAGTTTTAAATATTCCGATGTATCTATTTCTAAAAAAGACATCAATTTTAATGAAGATTTAGAGGTGAAGTTTTCAATAACAAATACCGGTAAAAAGGCAGGAAAAGAAATTGCACAACTATACATACAAGATGTTGTTGGTAGTATTACAAGACCTGTAAAAGAATTAAAAAGATATCAACACGTATCCTTAAAAAGCGGGGAAACGAAAGAAGTCATTTTTAAAATTTCTTCTAAAGATTTAGAATTTGTAAATCATAAATTAATTAAAGTTGCAGAAGAGGGTGTATTTAATCTTTGGGTTGGACCTAATGCTGCACAAGGTTTAAAAACATCTTTTTCTATTAAAAAATAAATATATGATAGATTTTTCATTAATTTCTGCCGTATTTATTGGTATCATAATTTTACTTTTTTTAATCTTAAAATTAAAAATACCTGCATTTATAGCTTTATTAATTGCTAGTATTTCTGTTGGTATATTTTCTGGAATGAACCCATTAGATATTATAAATACCATAAAAGATGGTATGGGAAATACATTAGGTTTTGTAGCAACAGTTGTTGGTTTAGGAGCCATGTTTGGTGCAATTTTAGAGCATTCTGGAGGCGCAGAAGCATTAGCAAATTATCTATTACATAAATTCGGCGAAAAAAATGCCTCTTGGGCATTAATGATTACAGGTTTTTTTATTGCGATTCCTGTTTTTTTTGATGTTGCTTTTATTATTTTAGTGCCTTTAATTTATTCTTTACAGCGTAAAACTAAAAAATCTTTACTGCTGTATGCTATTCCATTATTAGCAGGTTTAGCAATTACGCATTCATTTATTCCGCCAACACCAGGACCGGTTGCTGTTGCTGATATTTTAAAAGCAGATTTAGGTTGGGTTATTCTATTTGGTTTTATTGTTGGAATTCCTTCTGCAATTGTTAGTGGTCCTTTATTTGCAAAATATATTTCCAAAAAAATATTTGTTGAAGCGCCCAAACTTATTGAAAAACAAACTCATGAAAATTATCCTGCAGTAGGACTAATATTAGCTATTATAGGAATTCCGATTGTTTTAATCGTTAGTAATACTGTTTTAAATAGTCCTTTATTTGATGAAGGTACAATTTCGAAGAATATTAAAAATTGGTTGCAAATGATTGGACATCCTTTTACTGCATTAATCATTGCTAACTTAATTGCTTGGTATTTATTAGGTATTAAAAGAGGTTATAAAAAAGAAAACTTATTAAAAATAACCACTAAATCTATGGAAGCTGCGGGTATAATAATATTGCTTACAGGAGCCGGAGGTGTTTTTAAACAAGTTTTAATTGATACTGGAACGGGTACAATGTTAGCTAATTATTTTGCAGATAAAGGCATAAGTATTCTTATTTTTTCATTTTTAGCAGCAGTAGTTGTAAGAGTTTTACAGGGTTCTGCAACAGTAGCAATGATAACTGCTGCAGGTATTACAGCGCCTTTATTAGCAGCAGATGTAACAGAAATAGATAAAGCCCTTTTAGTTATTGCAATTGCATCAGGAGCTTCTATTATGTCTCATGTAAATGATAGTGGCTTCTGGTTGGTAAGTAAGTATTTAAATATTGATGAAAAGCAAACTTTTAAAAGTTGGTCTGTAATGACAACACTACTTTCTCTTGTTGGTTTTACAACTGTTATGATACTTTCATTTATATTTTAATTATTGATTTTTAAATACTGAACTTCATTATTATTTTTACCAATGATGATGAATTTCTCCTTATTAATAGTTATTTCAGACATTTCTTTTACATCGCCAGAAGTATAAAAACCACTTTCTAAAACAGATGTTGCTTTAAAACTTCCGTTACCCTTTCCTTTTAAAAACAAACCATAACTAGCATCATTTCTTGGTGTTTCTACTTCAGAGTTATGTAAATTTCCTGCTATTAGTGCATCTAAATTTCCATCTTTATCATAATCATTCACCAATATTTTTTGGATGCTAGAAAACTGTGCTTCCACAGGTAATTGGTGTGTTTTAAAAGAGTCTCCTTTGTTTTCTATATAAATACTAGCAAAAGATTTTACTTGATAATGTAATGCGCTTTCTAAATTTTTCTTTCCATAAACATCAATAAGAGTTGCTTCAGAAAATCCTTCGTAATTTTTAAATTTATTCTTAATTCCTGGTATTTGTTGAGACGAACATTCTCTTCCACGAAGTGGATATTGTTTACCATCATTGTAATAACTTAATACAATATCGCTTTTGTTATTTTTATCAAAATCATTTACATAAATATCAAACGTTTCATTTTCTGTGGCTTTATACTTGTAGTTTAAACCGTTGTTTCCTATAATGTAATCGATATCTCCATCATTATCAAAATCACCTTGATTAATACTCCACCACCAGCCAGTTGTGTCTTTTGTTAATCCCATTTTTTCTGATACATCTTCAAAAACACCTTTATTGTTCTTAAAAATTTTGATAGACATCCATTCTCCAACAATAATAATGTCTTGCCAAGAATCATTATTAAAATCTGTAATAACAGCACTTGTTGCCATTCCTAAATTAGAAAATAATGTTGTGTTTGTGTTTTCAAATTTTACATTTTTTACACTAGAATTATTTTTTAATAAATAACTTGTTGCGGCCAAAGGGTATTTACCAGAAACTTGTCTTCCTAAAACCAAAACATCTTGTTTACCATCTTTATTATAATCTAATTGATAAGCTTTAGATCCACTTTCTGTAAGTTTTGGTAAAGCATTTACTGATTTTTCATAACCACCTTTACCATCATTTATATACAGTCTATCTTGTAACATTGATGAGTTTTGAGCATACTCATAACCTCCACTAACAACATATAAATCTTGATCTCCATCAGAATCTACGTCAAGAAACAACGATCCTAAATCTTCTGATAATTTATCTTTTTCTATAGACGGAATATCAGCTTTTATAAAATTACCTTTTTCTTGAAAATATAAGTGCGATGATACACCAAAAGAACCTCCAATATAATAATCTTCTAAACCATCATTATTAACATCTGTAACAGCTAAAGTAGGTCCTAAAGTAGACATTTTATGAGGTAATAAAACTTGTTTTTCAAAATCGTTAAAAACGTTTTCTTTGTGTTTTGGTTGTAATAAACTATTAACTTCTGTAAATAAGGTTTTACTTTTAGTTGTCTCTTTTTTAGTTTTGTTTAATTCTGAATCTACATAATTAATGGTTAATAATTGATTGGAATCAACATTTTTTAAAGTTTGAGTATTACCATTTTGCCAAATAATTTTTAAACTGTCAACCTTTTTTTCTTTATGTAAACCAAAATGAATTTCTGGTGCAACCGAAGATTGAAAACCTCTTGTTAAGGTTAGTTCTTGCATTTGTTTTTTATCAGCAATAAAAGCATAAACCCTTGTTCCTAAACCAAATTTATTATTAGAAACTCCATTAAACCTAATTTTTAGGTAGTTTGATTTTTCTGAACTATGATTATTAAAAATAGTTGCTTTTTCATCAATATTATTTACAATTATTTCTAAATCGCCATCATTATCTAAATCTGCATAAGCAGCTCCGTTAGAAAAACCTTTATGTTCTAACCCCCATTTTTTACCAACGTTTTTAAAATCTAAATTCCCTTGATTTTTAAACATAAAATTGTCTATTTTTTCACTAGGAATCATTTTTGTTTTTTCTAAGGTCGAATATTTATCAAATTCTTTTTTACCTATTTTATTAAAAAAATCTTTGTTATTTACTTCTCTTCTTGTTCCGTTTGTTACGTACAAATCTTTAAAACCATCATTATCAAAATCTGCAAATATAGGTCCCCAACTCCAATCTGTAGAAGACATACCTGTTAATCTAGAAATATTAGAAAATTTAGGAACGCCATCTTTTACCAATCCTGAATTTAATTGTAAAGAATTACTCATGTATTGATAATGAAAACCATAAAAAACAGTCTCAAAAAACAATTTAGGATTCATACTTGCCATATTTGCTTTTTGACGACGGTTATTATTAGATTCCATATCTACTTGAAAAATATCTAAAAATCCATCATTATTAATATCCGAAATGTCTATTCCCATTCCGTAAAAAGAAGTTTGAGAAGTTGCATCTTTTACAACTTCTTTAAAAGTACCATCTTGGTTATTTATATATAAAAAATCGGGTATACTATAATCATTAGAAACATATAAATCTTGCCAACCATCGTTATTTATATCTGATGCTGTAATACCTAAAGAAAAACTATAATTTTTTACGCCTGCTATTTCCGTTACATTCGTAAAACTATCGCCATCATTTCTAAACAGTTTATCTGTTTCTGCATCAGAAACATTTTTCATTCTATTTTTAAAAATCATATTTGACGTAGATGGATGTGCAATAGGATAATTTGCAATATATAGGTCTAAATCTCCATCATTATCATAATCGAAAAAAGTTGATTGTACAGAGTTTGCATTGTCATCAATATGATATTCTTTCGCTTTTTCTGTAAACGTATTATTTTTATTATTTATAAAAAGTTGATTGTTTTTTATTCCTTTTTTTCCAGCAACAGCACAATAAATATCTAAATAACCATCATTGTTAACATCTGCCATTGTTACTCCTGTATACCATCTATTATCTCCAGAAATATTTGCTTTTTCTGTAATATCTTCAAACTGTAAATTGCCCTTATTTAAATACAACTTATTACTAACTTGGTTACCTGTAAAGAAAATATCTACTAATCCATCGTTATTAATATCGCCAACGGAAACACCACCACCCATATAAATAGATGTGTATTTAAAATAGTTTAAAGAATCTGTTTCTTTAAGATTATTACTAAATAAAACATTTGTTTCTTCAGATTTTAACTTCGAAAAAACAGTAGTATCGTCTAACTGTTTTTCAACTGAATTACAACCAACAATAATTAATAAAACTAATAATTTAAAACTTTTTTGAAGCATCATTTTAAGTATATAATAACAAATATAAAAAAAGCAGCATCCCAATTTTTGGTATGCTGCTTTATATTCAAAAAACTACATGAAAAAATATCTTATAAATTAATATCCAGGATTTTGATCTGCGATAGTTAACTCACTGTTTTTATCAATTTCTGTAATAGGAATTGGAAATAAATCATTCGTAGAAGAATAACCTGTTCCAGCTAATTCAGAACTTGCTTTACCCCATCTTACTAGATCCCAAAAACGTTGACCTTCATGAGCTAATTCTAAGAATTTTTCATTTACAACTGCTTCAAATAAAGCATTCCCACTTAAAGAAGTTGAAACATCTGCTAAACCAGCTCTAGATCTTACTTTATTTAATTCTGCTCTTGCAGCTGCATCTTGACCTCCTTTATTATATGCTTCTGCAGCCAATAATAAAACCTCTGCATATCTAAACAATCTAAAGTTAGTACTATAGTTTAATTCTTTTACACCATCTGTACTAGAATCATCTGGGTTTGTAGCATATTTAATTCTTATTGCTCCTTCATAATCCCAAATTGCGCCACCAGAAGCCGCAGAAGGATCTACAGAACCACCACCAGCAATTAATTCTGCTTCTGTCATTAATGTAGCTGCTTTTCTGTTAACATCACCCGCATTTTCAAAAGCTGTTACTAACTTACCTGTTGGTAAATTAAAGCCCCATCCATTAATTAAACCTGTACCTGTAAGATCGAAAATACCATCTCCTCTTGGGCCCATTAATTGTATATGTAAATTACTCTCATTTCTACCTCCCCAAGCAATGTTACCCCAATCTCTAGATGTAGTTGAAACATAACCGATTTCAAATAACGATTCTTTTCCAAATTCATTATTAATACTCCAAACATCTACAGAATTTGCTTCTAAATCATGAGCTGTATTAGAAATTACACTTTGAAAATAAGGAATTGCTTCTGTATGTTTTTCTTGAAAAACTAATACTTTACCCATTAAAGCTTGTGCAGCTCCTTTTGAAACTCTAAAGTTATCTGATAATGCCCCTTTTTCTGGTAAAGACGCTATTGCATCTGCTAAGTCTAGTTCTATTTGCGTATAAACAGCCTCTCTAGAAGATTTAACTATTCCAAATTCTGCAGCACTTGTAGGTACTGTTAAACGCAACGGAATATCACCAAACATAGTAGTTAATTCAAAATAAGACCAAGCTCTTAAAAATTTAGCTTCTGCTAATGCAGTTTCTTTATTACCTAAGTTAGAATCTTTTATGTTTTCTATTACTAAATTTGATAATGAAATTGTTCTATAAAAGTGATCCCAAACACTAGCAATTGAAACATTTGATGAAGATACGTTTGCATAATCATCTATGTTTTGTAATTGACCTTGATCTTCTGAGTTTCCACCTGCAGCATTTGCATCATCTCCAGGCAATAATTTAACTAAAAAAGCACTATGCCAATCTCTACCGTAATTAAGCTGCATTAAATCGTATATTCCAATAATTGCCGATTCTACATTCTCTTCTTTAAGAAAAAAGGTTTCTAAATCTTCTACGTTAAGTCTCGGGTTTTCTGTAAAGTCTTCGCTACAAGAGAATACTCCTAGAAAAAGAACTACAACAGCTGTTAATATTGTTTTTTTCATAATATATATTATTTGTTAGTTTATTAAAAGTCTAAAGAAAGTCCGAAAACTGCTTTTGCAGCTGTTGGGTAAAACCCTCTGTCTACACCAATAGAATTAAATCCAAAGTTACCTATTTCTGGATCTAAACCTTTATACCCTGTAAAAGTAAAAAAATCATCTAAAGACACATACATTCTTAAGTTTTTAGCCTTTATTTTTTTAGAAATGTGTTCTGGTAAAGTATATCCAAATTGAATTTGTTTAATTCTCATAAATGAACCATCTTCAACCATTAAATCTGTTTGGTAAGAACCAATTACACTTGCTGCACCTGGATATGTAGCAATATCACCTGGTTTTTGCCATCTCTCATTAAAAAAGTGTACAGGTTTATTAGTTATTGCTCTAGATGGTTGGTGATATGTTGAAATTATATCATTACCAATAGTACCTTGAAACTGTAAATTAAAGTCGAAAGCTTTATAACCTAGGCTAATATTACCACCAAATAAAATATCTGGATGTGGAGAACCAATATTTGTTTTATCTGCATTTGTAATACCAGCGACTCCATCTGTATCAACAATAATAACTTCTCCCGTAGCAGCATCTATACCATTCGTTTGGTAACCATAAAAATACCAAGAAGGTTGTCCTTCTGTAAATCTTGTAATTCCGTCTGAATTTTGAGGTGCACCAGCTCCAGTAAGAGAAGTACCTTCTGGTACAAAAAGAATTTCTGTTACTTCATTTTTTAATGTAGATAGGTTTGCATTAATGTTATATCTCAGACCACTTTCTGTAGTATCTCCATAACCTAATTCGAATTCGAAACCTTTATTTTCGATTGTACCAGAATTAAATTCATTAGAAACGAAACCGGCAGAACCAGGAGTAATTAAAGTACCATCATTTACAATTGCATCTCTTGTAGTTTTCTTATAATAATCTATAGAAAAGTTTAATTTACGGTCAAACGCTCTTAAATCTACACCTAAATCTAATTGCTCTGAAGTTTCCCAAACTAAATTTAAGTTTGAATACCCAGTAATTTGAGCTCCTGTACTTCCTAAATAATTTATTGATTGCCCGTTAATTATAGAAGTAATGTATGTTTTATCTGAGTTACCATTTAAGTTACTTCTACTTCCGTTTTGCCCCCAACTTGCTCTTAGTTTTAAATAATCAATTTTAGATTCTTGGTTCCAGAAATCTTCTTTAGAAGCTACCCAACCTGCAGAAAATGCTGGAAAAGTACCAGCTTTATTTGCTGTTGGAAATTTGTCTGATTTATCTCTTCTTAATGAAGCTTCAAATAAATATTTACCAGCATAATCATATGAAAATCTACCAAACATAGAAACCATATTATCTGGGGAAGGATCTATTAAATTTGTTTGAGTATTAAAATCTGGCAACTCAAAATCAAAACCTGTAAAATTTGCAATAGAAGCAGAACCACTTCTAGAAATTGGAGTTTTAACTCTTGTGTTTTCTGCAGAATATCCTGCTAATAATTTAAAATTATGATTATTTACATTTTTTTCATAAGAAGCAAAATTTTCCCATAACCATCTCTTAGATTCTACAACGTTTTGAGAACCCGTATATGCTGTATTTGCAGCTTCTGAAGTAACGTAGTATGGATTAATTGTAGTTCTTGTATCCCATTCATTTTCATCATAACCTAATCTAGAAGTAAATGAAAAACCTTCAAAAGGTTTAAATTTTAAATAAGCAGATGTTAAAAATTGGTAAGAATCTACTGTTGTTTTATTAATACTATTAGCATAAGCTACAGGGTTTATTACTTCTCCTGTAGAATAACTTGGATAACCATATACATTACCATTACTATCTGTTAATAACGGAACCCCATTTGCAGTTGCATTATCTATAACAGATTGTGGTACTTGCCCATCTGCATATGTAACAGGTGTTAAAGGATCTAAAACGAGTGCATTTTGCACAACACCTCTTGTATCGCTATTTTCTGGAATTCCACTTTTATCTGAAGAAGAGTATGTAGTATTTACACCTACTTCTAACCATTTAGCTACATCTGCTTTTAAATTTACTCTAAATGTAGATCTTTTAAAAGAAGTGTTTCCTCCTGTAATAATTCCATCTTGATCTAAATGAGAAGCAGACGTGTAGTAAGAAAATTTATCTGTACCTCCAGATAAATTAATATCATTTCTATGCATTACCGCAGTAGAGAACGTTTCATCTATCCAATTAGTGTCATATCCATTATCTACAACACTAGAAATACCAGCTTCATTCATATAAGTAACAAATTGAGAAGCGTTCATTAACTCCATATCTGTTTTTAAAGATTGAAAACCAAATTGAGAATTATAAGAAATTTGTAATTCTCCTTTTTTACCTCTTTTTGTTGTAATAATTACAACTCCATTTGCACCTTCTGTTCCATAAATAGCAGCTGAGGCAGCATCTTTTAATATTTCTATATTAGAAATATCCGATGGTGCAATATCTGCAATAGAAGAAGCTTTCATTCCGTCTACAATAAATAAAGGATCTGAATTTCCACTAGAACCAGCACCACGTATTCTAATTTTTGCACCAGAACCAGGTGAACCTGAAGAAGAAGATACTGTAACACCAGATGTTCTTCCTTGTAAAACAGCTTCTACTCTTTGGTTAGATGTACTCTTAATTTGCTCTGAGTCTATACTAGAAATAGCTCCAGTAACTAAGCTTTTTTTCTTGCTACCATAACCTACAACAACAATTTCTTCTAAAGATTCTGCGTTTTCTTCTAAAACAATATCAACTCTTGTTTTGTTTCCTACTAAAACAGTTTTAGTATTCATACCTAAGTAAGAAAAAACTAACTCGTTGCTTGAAGAAACATTAGAAATTGAATAGTTACCATCAAAATCTGTTTCAACACCCGTCGTTGTTCCTTTAATAACAACCGATACTCCTGGTAAGCTACTTCCCGTAGCGTCTTTTACTAAACCAGTAATTGTTTTGCTCTGTGAAAAGACATTTTGCATGCATAATAGTAGACATGCAATAATCGTGACTTTAAATTTTATCATCATTCTTATTAATTGGTTAATTAAAAATATTTTTCGTTAACAATTATTTGATACAAAACACTTATTTAAATATTATTAAAAATTAATACTAGCAGAAATACCATAAGTACAACTATTAGTAATTCATAAAATAATTTTTTAGTTAAGTCTTTTTGTTTCATATGCATTGTTGTACTTTCCAAATGTATTACAACACCTTAATTTTGTTTGTCACAAAAAAAACAGATATTAGCCCGATTGTAGCTAATTAACATAAAATTAACATCAATGCTACATTTAATTCATTGTGCGCAACAATTGTTTTAGCACTTGTTTTCCTTATATTATATAGTATTTTATCATTTTTATTAAACAAAACCTACATAATAGGTGAATTTAAGCTTAATTGTAGATGAAGATAATTGCTCCTTAACTATTTAATTTAGGATCCTTTTTAATTTCTAATTCTGAAGGTAAAACACCAAAATGGGCTTTAAAACATTTAGAAAAATAGGATGGTGAAGAAAAACCAACACTAAAACATGCTTCACTTATATTTGCATTACCAGAAATTAAAATCTGTTTTGCTCTTTCCAATCTAATTTTTCTAATAAATTCGTTAACAGTCTGACCTGTTAAAGCTTTAATTTTTCTATACAATTGACTTCTACTTAACTTTAACTGAGAAGCTAATTCTTCTACACTTAAATTAGAATCAGAAATATTCTCATTAATATAAAATAATAGTTTTTGAATAAAATCTTTATCAATAGAACTAGAATTAATTTTTTCATCGGTACCACTGATTGCACCAAAATATTTATCAAAAATTAATTGTCTACTAGTTATAAGTTGAGATAAACGAAGTTTTAATAGTTTTAAATCAAATGGTTTTACCATATAAGCATCTGCTCCATTTTCTATCCCCTCAATCCTATTTTCTATTGTAGTTCTTGCTGTTAGCATAAGTAATGGAATATGACTCGTAGAAGCATCTGTTTTAATAGCTTTACAGAGTTCAAAACCATCCATTTCTGGCATTACAACATCCGTAATTATGGCATCTGGTAACACTTCTTTTGCTATTTTAATTCCTTCATAACCATTACCAGCGGTATAAACTTTGTATTCTAAATTTAGTTCATTCTTTAAATAATCGACTAACTCTAAATTATCTTCAACGATTAACACTGTTTTTGTTTTGACAGAATCATTCTTTTCTTCTATGCAAGGATCTATTGTTGATGGTTTAATTAATATAAAGTCTTCCTTAATAGAACCTATATTTTCATCTTCAGATAAAATTTGCTCAGCTGTATAATGCTCATTACCAACGGGAAATAGGAGTTTGAATGACGTTCCATCACCTACTTTACTATTTACTTTTATATCTCCTTTATGGAGTTGCACAAAACTTTTAACAACCTCTAATCCAATACCTGTACCACCTATATAAGATTTGTTTTGATCTTCTATTTGGTAAAAACGTTCAAATATTTTTTCTACTTCTTCTTTATTTAGCCCAGAACCCGTATCGGTAATTATAATTTCTATTGCTTTAACAGATTCATTTTTGTTAATTAATGGTAAATTATATAATTTATCATTTGAAAAAAGCTCTATATTAATTGCTCCTCCTTTAGGTGTTGCTTTAATGGCATTAGACAAAAGGTTAAAAATTATTTTTTCAAGCATTTTTTGATCTGCCCAAATTGGTAAATCTGGTATATCAGAATCTACACTTATAAGTATATTTTTATTTCGAGCTTCTTCCTCAAAGTAACTAGCAATATTCTTTGTAAATTTTATTAAATTAATTTCTTTTGCCCTAACTATCATCTTATTAAACTCTAGTTTTCTTAAATCCATTAATTCATTAATTAACCTATAAAGCCTATTTGTGTTTTTATAAATTATTGAATGTTTGTTTTTAACCCCTTGCGGTAAGTTTAATTCTTTATTATTAATAATATCTTTTATCGGGTTAATTATTAAGGTTAAAGGTGTTCTAAATTCGTGAGAAATATTAGTGAAAAATTGTAACTTATTCTTATTAAGTTCTTCACTTTGAGATTGTTGCAATCTCTCTATTTTAAGTATTTCTTTTTCCTTTATACGTTTTTGAGTTAAATGATTTAAAATATAAATGCAAATTATAAATAAAAGAATATATATAAATATAGCTATTTTAGATTGCCACCACGGTGGAAGAATATTAATTTTTAATTCTAATGGTTCTTCATTCCAAACATTATCGTTATTAGATGCCTTTAATTTAAAAATATAATTTCCCGGATCTAAATTTGTATAAGTAGCACTTCTTTTATGACCAACATAATTCCATGTTGTTTCATAGCCTTCTAGATAATACGCATATTTATTTTTTTCTGGTCTTGTATAATTTAATCCTGTATATTCTATAGTAAAAACAGATTGATTATGAGACAACTGAATTTGATTTGTTTCTGAAATTACATGTTTTAAAGGCGATAACTCTGCTTTAGGAATTACTTTTTCATTAAATAATTTAAAATCTGTTAAATGCAATGATGGTAAGGTAGAATTGGTTTCTAATTCTTTAGGATTAAAATAATCTAGCCCTTTATAATTTCCAAAATAAAGAGTACCATTTTCATCCTTTAAAACAGATCCAAAATTAAAATCATTAGACAACAACCCATCACTAGAAGTATAGTTAGTGTATTTATTATCTTTTAAAGATATTTTAGTTAAACCATCATTACCACTAACCCAAATATTATTTTCTGCATCTTCTACAATTGCGGCAACATTCTCTTCGTTTAACCCTTTAGATTTATTGTACCATGTAAAAGAATCTTCTTTTTTATTATATCTACACAAACCGGCTCCACTAGTTCCAATCCATATATCATTATTAGACGACTCATAAATTGATAAAATATGGTTAACATCAGACAAATAACCGTATTCTTTTTGCATTCTTTTACCTAAAGGAAAAATTTTAATCTCATTATTACCAAGGTCCTTTAATTTAAACAAACCATCTGCTGTTCCTACCCAAATAATATCATCAGAAGAAACAAAGACTCTCATAATTCTACTATTTAAAGAAGTATGTTTTAGAAATTCATGAGAGTTATACTTTTTAAATTTATTTGTTTTTAAATTAAATGAATATAATCCTTCAAAATAAGTTCCAATCCAAACATTACCCTTAGAGTCTTCAGAAAAACTTCTTATTGTATTTGTATTAAATATTGAAGAGAAGTTGTTATTATTAAAATTGATAAATTTTTTTGATCCATTTTTTAATAGAAAAATTCCATTATCCCAACTTGCTGCCCATAAATTATTCTCAGAATCTAAAAATAAGTTAACAATATAATCAGAGTTTAAACCAGAGTATGGGCTACTTACATCTTTATTAATATGGGTCATTTTAGAGGTTTTAATGTTATAAACATCTATACCTCCACCATCTGTAGACATCCATAAATCCCCTTTTTTATCTTTAACTATACTAGTTACAGATGAAATATTTAGTGAATTTCTTTTACTTGGTAAACTTTCTAAATCTTTAAATTTATCAAATAGATTATCACTTACAGCAACACCACTATTAAAATACCCCATCCAGATTCTATTATTATTATCTATAAATAGTTCCCAAATAGAGTTATGTAGTATGCTGTTTTTTTCCGTTTTATTAGAAACATATTTTTTAATTACTTCATCATTTTCATCAATATGAAAAAGGCCATCATTTTCAGTACCAATCATAATTGTGCTATCTGGTAATTGAATAATTTCCATTATTTTTTTTGAAGTAATGGCTAGTTTATTTACATTAACAATATTATTATTTCTATCATTGGTTAAACCACATTTATATACACCTTCTTCTAATTCAAAGCCAATCCATAAATTATCTTTATTGTCTAAAAATAAAACTTCAATAGATTTGTCTATAGTCTTTTGATTATCTATAAATAACCTTGTATGAATTAGTTTATTATGAACAAAATCGACTTCTTTAAGACCTAGATTCGTACCTACAAAAGTTTTACCTTGTTTCGTATGTTTTATACTATTAATACTTATATCTGTTGTGGTATTATTTAAAATTTTATCAACTTTAAATGTATTAATATTTAATTTATATAAACCTTTTCTTGCAGTACCAATTAGTAGATTACCTAAATTATCTTCTTCAATAGCAAAAACATTTTCCTTTACATTACTTCCCTTATTTAGTACAACTTTGTTAAAATGATCTAAATTTCTATCATAAAGATTTAAGCCATCTTCTGTACCAAACCAAAGTCTATTTTTGCTATCTACAAAAGCACATTGTGTTAGGTTATTACTTAGAGAATTTGAATCTTTAAAATCAAATTTATAAGGTGTAAAATCTATTCCATTAAATTTATAAACACCTGTACCTGTGGTTGCAATCCAAATAAACCCTTTATGATCTTGCACTATAGATGAAACACCAACTTTAGGCACGCCTTCTTTAATATTAATAAAACTATATTCTTTAATTGGCTTTTGAGCAAGAATATTTAGGCTTACAAAAAGTAATAACAAGAAGTATAGTTTTTTCATAAAATTAGTAGCTTAATTGATTGTGGTAATATTACATTTTTAACCTAACTATTCCAAATAGATTCAATCTCTTCTAGAGACTTTCCTTTGGTTTCTGGTATAAATTTATAAGTAAACCAGATTATAACAATAATAAAGAAAGAAAAAATAAAATAAGGTAAAGAGCCATTCCAAAAACTATTGTTATTTACTTCACTCACAGTTACCATAGGAAAAGACTGAGATACAACATAATTACCCGCCCATTGCACCGCAACGGCTACAGACATTGCAACACTTCTAATTTTATTAGGAAACATTTCTGATAAAACTACCCAAACAACTGGTCCCATTGACAAAGCAAAAGATCCTATAAAAATTAATACTCCCAAAAGAGATAAAACTCCTATAGATTGTTGTTGTATCGTAAATCCTAAAAGTAAAAAACCGGTTAACATACCAATAGATCCAATGTAAACAAGTGGTTTTCTTCCAAATTTATCTACAGTTACCATTGCAACAAGAGTAAATACCAAATTAACAAAGGCCAATAATACTTGTTGTTTTAAAATATCATCTTTACCAAAACCTAAAGATTTTTCAAAAATATCAGCACCATAATAAAGTACCGCATTTATACCGGTAAATTGTTGTAGTAATGAAAAAACCGACCCAATAATAATTATTGTTAAAACACCCTTGGCAAAATAATTAACTTTCTTTTTATCAGTTTCTTTTTCAAGTGATTTTTTTATTTCAATAAGCTCTTTGGTTGCATTTTCTTCTCCATGAATTTTTGTTAAAACAACAAAAGCTTCTTCGTTTCTATTTTTTAACAAGAGCCATCTTGGGCTTTTAGGTACAAAAAAGAGTGCAAATAAAAACAAACCACTTGGTATTAACTCAGACCAAAACATTCGTCTCCAACCAAAGGCTAAACTTTCGGCTTCGGTTAAACTATTCCCTATAAAATAAGTTACAAGAAATACAGCAAAAAAACCTAGAACAATTGCTAATTGATAAAAGGTTACTAATTGCCCTCTTTTTTCAGCTGGAGCAATTTCTGCAATATACATTGGTGCGTTCATAGAAGCAATACCAATACCCAAACCTCCAATTATTCTAAAAACAACAAGAAGACTAACAGATTCTGCCATATAACTTGGTAGACCAGAACCCCAAGCAGATAAAGTAAATAATATAGCAGAAATAATTAATGACTTTTTTCTTCCAAATCTAATACTTAATGGTCCTGCAGCAATTGCTCCAAACAAACAACCAAGTAAAGCACTACCAACAACCCAACCTTTGGTAGCAGCGTCTAGCTGAAAATATTTTGTTAGATAAAATTGAGCTCCATTTATTACTCCTGTATCGTATCCAAAAAGTAAGCCTCCTAAAGCTGATATAGAAGTTATTAAAATTAGAAATTTTATTTTTTTCATTATTCGATATTCTTAAATTAGTTAAACAAGTTATTATCCTAAAGAATTCATAAATATAGTCTACCATATTAATATTTATTGCAACAGAATAAACACGTACTAGAAGAAATGTTGCTTTTAATAAAAAAGCAAGGCAAAACTTTAAGTAAATGAGGTAATTATGAATAAAAAAAGAATCTAACTAACTTTTAGAAAAACAAATTAGTTTCGCACTATTAAAACGATCAATACATAAACTAATGCAGTTTTTTCTATTAAAATAGACTGTTTTTTTTCAAATAAACAATCGGTTCTATAAATTTAAAGACAACGAAAAAAGGGGTAAAACGAAGAATAAAAAAAGCCCTACATCTCTGTAAGGCTTGTAAATTATAGTGGTCCCACATGGACTCGAACCATGGACCACCTGATTATGAGTCAGGTGCTCTAACCAACTGAGCTATAGGACCAATAATTTAGGCTGCAAATGTACTATTAATTTTAAATTATTTGCAAATAAATTTAAAGAATAATTACACCGTTCTATTCATTAGCCATAAACCAAAAGATTTTAAGTTTTGTTTATTGTTTTCGCTTATATCCATTTCAGACAAAGTATCAAATGCTTTCTCAGTATATTTTTCTATTTTTTCTTTTACTAACTGAGGTATGTTATTCTCTTTAAAAATTCTTGTTACTTCTTTAATTTTTAAGGTACTATCTTCCAATTTCTGGTTAAATAAGTGCTGTAGTTTTTGTTTATCAACTTCATTAGAAATCTCAAGAGCTTTCAAGTATAAAAAGGTTTTCTTATTTTCTATAATATCTCCTCCAACTTGTTTTCCAAAACTTTCAGGATCTCCAAAAGTATCTAAATAATCATCTTGTAGTTGAAATGCTAATCCTAAATTTAATCCAAAATTATAAATTAAATCTGCATTTTCTTCTTCAGTTTCTGCAACAATTGCTCCCATTTTTAAAGCTGCGGCAACTAAAACCGATGTTTTTAAACGAATCATGTTTATATATTCTTCAATTGTCACATCGTTTCTAGTTTCAAAATCAACATCTAATTGTTGACCATCACAAACCTCTAATGCAGTTTTACTAAACAATTTAGCTAGTTTTTGAAAAACAATAGGTTCATAGTTTTCAAAATATTGATATGCTAAAATTAGCATAGCATCTCCAGAAAGTATTCCTGTACTAATATCCCATTTTTCATGAACGGTTTCTTTTCCTCTTCTAAGAGGAGCGTCATCCATAATATCATCATGTACCAATGTAAAGTTATGAAAAACCTCAACTGCTAAAGCTGCTGGTAACGCTTTCTTGTAATCAGAAGAGAAAATATCTGCAGCCATTAATGTTAAAATTGGGCGCATTCTTTTACCTCCTAATTGTAAAATGTAATCTATAGGTTCGTATAAGTTTTTAGGCTCTTTAACCCAAACTTTAGATTTTAAATATTCTAAGAATTCTTGTTGATAGTGTAAGATGTCCAAACTATATATTTTTTTGTAAAAATAATGTAAAGATTTTCTCTTTAAAAACTAAATGTTAAATAATCATTAAAACTTTGGAAACTTTAATTGTTTTTTAAGTTTCCTAATGTATATTTGCACCCAAAATTATGAAAGATAAAATTATAGAAAAAGCAGGAGAATTATTCTTAAACTTAGGTTTTAAGAGTGTTACTATGGATGAAATAGCAAATGAATTGGGTATTTCAAAAAAAACTTTATATAAGTATTTTAGCAATAAACATTCTTTAGTAGAAGCAACCACTTTAACAATACACGATTCTTGCTTCTTAGCAATGGACACAATAACTAATAAGGGTTTTAATGCAATCAAAGAAAACTTTGAAACAAAAAAAATGTTTAAAGAAATGTTTCAAAACGCTTCTTCTTCCCCTATTTATCAATTAAAAAAATACTACCCAAAGATTCACCAAAAAACAATGGAAAAAGAAATGGTACTTTTTTCTGAATGTTTGAAAAAAAATATTGAAAAAGGTATAAAAGAAGGTTTTTATAGAAATGACTTAAATATAGATCTTATAACTAAGTTTTATTTTTCTTTAGTATTTAGTATTCATGAAAATACAATAGAAAATTATAAAATACCAAAATTAGAACATGAAGTTTTAATTTACCATACAAGAGCTATTGCTACAGAAAAAGGACTTAAAGAATTAGAAGAACAATTAGTAAATAATCAATTATAAATGAATAAGTATATATATTTAATCTGTTTTTTTTCTTTTACACTCTTTGTAAATGCACAAGAAAAAACAATGGAAATTTCATTAGAGGATGCTATTAATTTTGCATTACAAAACAGCTACAATTCTGCTGTTGCTAATAATGATATTCTTTCTGCTGAGAAAACAAAATGGGAAACAACCACAAT